>PMLI01000061.1 GCA_003158835.1 Acidimicrobiaceae bacterium | reverse complement strand
ATACCATGATCACATGGCCGTGACTGAAGTGCCCTACTCCTCTTTCCTGCGAGGCCCGAGCGGGGTCCTCCCGGCGCTCGAGCGCGGGGACGTGCAACTGGACCGACGGGACGCCGAAGCCTTGGTCATGACGCGCGCCGGTCGCTACCGCGCCGCGATGCGAGGCACGTCGCTCGCGTCTGCGATGCTGCGTGACTTGGCCAAGAAGGATGCCGGGCTCGCGGCCAGGCTCCTCGCCGAACAGCTCCCCTGGCTCGCCTGGATGCCTAAGGCAGAACAGGAAAACTGCTTGTCCGAGATCCTGACGCACCTGGCTGCCGGGGCCGAGACCGGCACGTTCGAGCCCTTCGCCCGTGCCCTCGCCGAATGGGAGCACACCGCTGAGGTCTGGGCGGACCCAGAACTGGCAAGGCGCTTGTCTTCCGAGCTTCCCGGCGACGGCAAAGCCATCCCGAGGCCCAAGGCTCGGCGCTAGTGGCACGCCGGGGAGCGGACATCCCGCGGCCGCGGCCCTGGACAGTCAAGGCAGCCGACAGGCAGGCAGCTGTGGGATGGGACCGGCTGGTGAGCCAAGCACTCGACGCCGCTGACCGGGCCTGGGTGGCCATGACGAGCGACCCCAGGCGAACGGCCGAACGGCAGCACCAGTTGCGCGGCAGCCTTGCGCAAGTGACTGTCGGCGGCAAGAAACTGGACCAGTGGCAGGTCGAACCAACGGGTGGGGGACGCGTGTGGTACGCCATTGACGACGAAGACAGGGTGCTTTGGGTCACTCAGGCGGGCATTGCCCATCCTAAGGAGACCGAGGCTCGTCGCCAACGGAGGGGATAGTGCGAGGTCGTCATGGCCTCATTACTTGTCGGAAAATGAAGCGTTCGGTTGTCTCGTAGGTGGGCAAGGACCAGGGCTACGGAGAAGCCAGGAACTCTTCGCTGGTACCGAAGCGCTGAGTCCGCCCGGCCTCGAGATCGGCCAGGGAGGAGCGGAGCTGCTCCTGCCACTCAGCAGTCCACACCCAGGCCTGGTCTGGGTCGAGTTGACTGGGAATGACATCCTGATTTGGCCCCATCGGAGCCACTTTTGATGGTCTGAAGTGGCCCCACCCCCAACAAACCAGTCCCTACGTTGAGTGGTTTCCGGACCATATCAACGAAGGGAGAAAGGAGGTGTCGAGGGTGGAGCTATTTGAAAAGATACGCAGGGACAGACGGGACCAGGGCCAGTCCATCAGGGCCCTGGCCAACAAGTACAGGGTGCACCGCCGAGCGGTGCGCCAGGCCTTGGCCTCGGCGGTGCCGCCGGCTCGCAGAGCACCGGTCCGCTCGTGCAAGGTGCTCGGGCCATGGAAGCCCTGGATAGACGAAGTGTTGGCGGCGGACCTCTCGGCCCCGCCCAAGCAGCGCCACACCTCGCGGCGCATCTGGGTGCGCCTGCGGGACGAACAGGGCGCCCAAGTGGCCGAGTCGAGGAAACCGCAGTCGAGCTGGCGGGCGGGCGCAAGGTGTTCGGGCCTCCCAAGACGGCCGCCAGCCGTCGCGTCGTCTCCATACCGCCCGAGATGGTCCGGACGATCGAGCAGCACCTGGCCGACCACGTCGGCCCCGGCCCTGATGCTCTCGCCTTCACTGACCTGGACGACGGGCCACTTGGCCGCCAAAGGTTCCAGCCCCCTATGGGCGGCAGCCTGCGCCAGTGCCAAGGTCAACGGGCTGCACTTCCACGACCTGCGCGGCTCCGGCGCCACGTAGGCCGCGGCCAGCGGGGCCACGGTCCGCGAGATGATGGCCCGCCTGGGGCACACCACTGCCACGGTCGTCCTCCGCTACCAGCACGCCACACAAGAGCGCGACCGTTCGATCGCTGAGAAGCTCGGTGCGCTGATGGGAGCGGGAGCGGACGAGCCCGGCGGCCGGGTCGTGCCGATAGGCCGCCAAGCGGCACCCTGAACTCCGGGGCGCCCGCCCCAGGCCCCGCCGGCCGGCCGACGAACTCACTGGCAAAGATCCGCAACAAGCGGAGCCGTCCGCTCGGAGCCGCCGTGCAACCCACTATTGCACGCAGGTTGCACGCCGGCTTTCGTGACCCGGGGAAACGGGGCGCGCATTCGAGCATTTCCGCAGCTCAGAGGGGGTGTCGGAGGGGGGGACTTGTCCACTAGCGATACGCGACGTGGTGTTCGACCTATGCACTGACCTGCGGGATCGTGGAACGACCAGCGCGACCAGTGCCGCCTGTCACTTGCCTCCATAGACCGATGTGGTAGTTGTCACTTGCCAGTGCACACGGTAAGGAAGCTGGACAGCCGCCAGCAAAGCACCGAGGGGGGAGTGAGCGACGCAGGCCGCGATGTCCCCCCATGCACGGTGGCTGGCCCAGTACTCGCCGACCACGGAAGTGCTATGCCACGCCAAAGCTGCCAGGTGGTGTTCGCAAGTGCGACCTGGAGCACAGCTTGAGGCCCTGATCCCCACGCGCTGCTGGTGCGCCGCGCTAGCCTCGTGCGCCTCAGGATGCTATCGTGCCCGCACCCGCGGCGCGGGGCGCGCGCCAACCACGTGGAAGGAAGGGAAAACACAGATGAGGCGTATTCGCACTTCGATGAGCTACGGGAACGTAGCGGCCATGCTGGCGCTGGTTCTGGCCGTCGGCGGAGGTGGCGCTGCGGTCGCAGCGACGTCAGGCAACTCGCACGCGAGAGCCGCGACCACCAACCTCAATCGCGGCCCGCGTGGCCCACAAGGACCGAGGGGACCGCGGGGCTTTAAGGGCGACCGGGGGCCGGCCGGACCGAAGGGCGCGACCGGACCGACCGGACCGAAGGGCGACACGGGCCCAGCCGGGGCGCCGAACCCGAACGCTCTGAACTCCAACGCCCTCGGCGGCATCCCCGCCTCCGGCTTCACGCAGACCAACTGCGACTCCCAGAGCGGAGCAATCAAGGACTGGGCGATCATCCCTGCGGGCACGGGGTTCCCGAACACGTTCACGGCAGTCAACGGCTACAACTGCTCCGGTCAGGGCATTGAGGCCAAGCGGGTCTCCGCGGGCGACTACGTGGTCCAGTTCGTCGGCAGCCCGGTCACCCTGGCGGCGGGCAACGTCAACGTCGGCGGCAGCCTGGCCAACGTTCAGGTCTGGATCGTCAGCTTCATCAATGAGGGCCCGGGGCTGTTCGAGGTCACGACCTATGACCCGTTCAACACGACGGTCCAGACGCACTTCGACGACGAGCCGTTCCTCATCCTGTCGCCGTAAAGGGCACTCCTTAGCGCCTGGATCCATCGCCTGACATAGCGGACGGGTCCTGACCGTCCGCCAAAAAGTGCCTCCTACCTGGGAGAATGGTGTTGCCAAACAGCCAATCCATCCCAGGAACGGAGGCACCTTTCAGATGCAGACATCATCGCGCAGGCTGGAGCGCTTGGACGTGGTTTTCGACGACCGCAACGCCGTGGCCAACGGCGGGCTGGTGCTGCCGATGACCCTGGCGGGCCGGCTCGGCTTGCGGGAGCTGGTGGACGCCAACGTGCACCTGGGCGATGCCCCGGGGCGGGCCAACCCCGGGGCATAAGGCAATGGCGCTGGTGGCCTCGGCTCTGGTGGGCGGGGACTCCATCGACGACGCCGACGTGCTGCGGTCAGGGCGGGCGGCCGAGCTGCTCGGCACGTGGGTGCCGGCCCCATCCACGCTCGGCACCTTCCTGCGCAGCTTCAGTTGGGCCGACTCCCGCAGCTTGGACAAAGTGGCGGGCGAGCTGTTGAAAAGAGCCTGGGCGGCAGGTGCCGGGCCGAGGGACGCCCCCTTCACCATAGACGTCGACTCCAGCATCTGCCGGGCCTATGGTCTAAAGAAACAAGGTGTGGCCTTTGGTTACACCAAGGTCCGGGGCCTGCACCCGCTACAACCGCAATGTCGTAGAGGCGTGCCGGGGGGCCGGCGTGGCCTTTTCCATAACGGCCAAGATGTCGCCATCGCTTAGCAACGTCATCGAGGCCATAGCCGAGGAGGCCTGGGCCCCAATTCCTTATTGGATGGAAGGCGGTGCCGATGTGGCCGAGGCCTCTTACAAGCCTTTTGGCAAAAAGGGCAAGCAGCTGCGCCTCATCGTGCGCCGGGTCAAGCCCACCCCTGGCACCCAGCTCGCCTTGCTCACCACTTACGAGTACCACGCCTTTATTACCGACAGGGTGGGCGCCACCTTGGCCCTGGAGGCCGACCACCGCCGGCATGCCGAAATAGAGCTCGTGATCAGGGACCTGAAGCAAGGGCCCTGGGCGCACATGCCCTCTGGTCGCTTCGGGGCCAACGCCGCCTGGCTGGCGCTCGGCGCCATCGCCCACAACCTGGCCCGCTGGAGCGCCCGCCTGGGAGGGACCACCGAGCGGGGTGGCCCCATCACCTTGCCTACCCTGCAGCGACGCTACATCTGTGTACCCGGCCACCTCTCTCGCTCCGCCCGGCGCACCACGTTGCACCTGGTAAAAGACTGGCCCTGGGCTGAGGCCTTCCTGGCCGCGCTCAACGCTTTGCGCGCCGTGGCGCCCCAGCTCGCCTGAGCCTAAATCGTCACCAACCGAGCACAGCGAGGGCGGTAGCGCTGCCAGACGCGCCCGCTATCGCCGAGGACCGCCCGCTGAGGCCACAAAGCGAGCCCAAAGTGCCAATTTCACCACGAGGCCCTGCCCCAGCCGAACGGCGCGTGGTCCCATGCGCGGCCCTGCTGGCGTAGTTCCGTGAGGGCCTCAGCGGTGCGCTCGGCAATCAGCGACCGCTCCAACTCGGCGAGCACGGCACCAATCTGCGCCTTGGCCCGCCCGTGGGGAGTAGCAAGGTCAACCTGCTGGGCGATGGCAACCAGCCCCACCTTGCCCGCCCGGAAGCGCTTCAGCAGAGCCAACTGCTCGGCGGCGTCACGGCCCAGCCAGTCCATGCGGAGCACCACCGCGGCGTCCGTCCCCGGGCGGCGGGTATCGAGCAGGTCGGCGATACGCCGACCACCGGGTCGGTCGGCCCACAGGTTGGTACCGGGCACGCCCTCGTCGAGGGACGACCTCGACGGACCGGTGGGCCCTCTCCCGCGTCTGTACGTATCAAACGCCGGTCGATGGGCAAAGCAGGGGCTAGCCGCCGAGCGGTGCGCCGTGTACCATTGGTTCGACTGTCCAAGAGATCCTCTAAGGAGTGCCTAACACCGTCGGGCGCTCCCTAAGCCGGGATGTAATGCAGTTCGCAATCGAGACAAGGAGCAAGCACAATGCCGCTTTACATGGACGTTCACAACGTCGAGGGTGGCGTGTCGGCCGCTGATGTCGAAAAGGCCCACCAAGCCGACCTCGCGATACAGGCCGAGCACGGGGTCGACTACAAGCATTACTGGGTTGACGAAAAGGCGGGAAGGATATTCTGTCTCGTCGAGGCTCCAAACCCAGAGGCTGCCAACACCGTTCACCGGGAAGCTCACGGCCTGGTAGCTGACGAACTCTTCGAGGTTACTGAGCACTAATTCGGGCACCCACGGACCGCCGGTAACAGCGGTTCACCCTCAGGCACTTAGGAAAGCCTGGCAAGTCGAGTGACGAAACCCGCAGTTATCGCGAGTTGTAAACTGCCCAACCGATCCGAAGGACCCACCCAGGAAGGTTAAGGTGACCGGACTTCTGACCTTCGATAAGCTAACACTATCGAGTGACGACGGCAGCCAAGACGACCTCCACGCTCTTCAGGAGACAGCTCACCGTGATCTCCTACCCGCGATAACTACCGCTGAGGGGCTCCCGAGCATCGCGCTCTGAGGCCACACGCCGGGCCTACCGCTCGGACTGGGGGCACTTCACCGCCTGGTCCGCCGACCACGGGGTGGACTCCCTCCCGGCCACGCCGCAGACCGTCGCTACCTACGTGGCCGACCTCGCCGGTGACCACAAGCCGTCCACCGTCCAGCGTCGCCTGGCCGCCATTAACGGCGCGCACCGCCTGGCAGGTGTAGTGTCGCCCACCGCCGACGAGGAGGTGCGCCTCGTGATGCAGGGCATCCGACGCTCTAAAAGAGTAGCGCCTGCCCAGGTCCGACCCATCACCGTGGACGACCTTCGTCGTATGTGGGAGCGCTTCCCGACGATCTCGCCGGTAAGCGCGACCGGGCACTGCTGCTGATCGGTTGGGCGGGGGCGTTCCGGCGTTCCGAGCTAGTGGCCCTCACCGTCGAAGATCTGGTGGAAACCACCGAAGGTTTGGTGGTGATCGTCCGGCGCAGCAAGACGGACCAAGAGGGCGCCGGGCGCAAGGTAGGGGTACCGCACGGCTCGACCTCGCTATGCCCCGTGACGGCCTTTCAGAGTTGGCTGTCGCTGGCCCACATAACCTCGGGGCCGGTTTTTCGCAAGGTCGACCGTCACGGCCACGTCGGCCCCCGCGCCCTAAGTGCATAATCCGGGCGAAAACGAACAGCGGTTCCGGGCCAATCCGAACACCCTTCCGGTTCATTCCGAACAAGCTTCCGGCTGAAAGCGAACGCGGCCAGTAGCCCGGCCGGCAGCGCCTTGGTCCACCA
>PMLI01000095.1 GCA_003158835.1 Acidimicrobiaceae bacterium | reverse complement strand
ACGGTGCACGCGACGACCACGGTGCACGCGACGACCACGGTGCACGCGACGACCACGGTGCACGCGACGACCACGGTGCACCCGAACACCGGTGTCGCCCCGTCCTCGGCCGCGCCGCTGCTAACGACGCCGGCCAGCACCCCGGCCCGCGTTACGTCGCCCCCGGTCGTCGTGGCCGTAACGGAGCCCAGGCCCAGATTGGGCCACGATGTCCTGGCCATAGGTGACTCGGTCCTTCTCGCCTCCGCCCAGGCTTTGGAACATCGCCTGCACGGCGACATCACCGTCGATGCCGTGGTGGGTCGTCAGGTGGAGAGGGGGATCTCCCGCCTGGCGGCCTACCGCGCCGCGGGGGACCTCGCCGGTCTGAAGGCAGTAGTCATCGACCTCGGCACCAACGGCCCCATGACAACCTCGGACGTCGCCCGATTGCGAACACTTACGGCCGGCGTGCCCCTTGTCATCTTCGTCAACGTGCGTGTGCCGCTGGCCTGGCAGGCGGAGTCCAACTCTTCCCTCGCCGCGGCGCGGGACCTGCCTGGGGTCGAAGTGGTCGATTGGTACCACGCTTCGGCTGCGCCCGGGGTCCTCTGGGCCGACGGCGTCCACCCTGACCCCGCGGGCCAGAGCGTGTACGCAAATCTGGTGGCAGGCGCGCTAGGCATGTAAGCCGCTCCCACCGGCGGCGTACCACGTTTGCTCGGCCAGCGGCTATCGTCGCCGGGATGGCAAGTGTGTTCGCGCTTCTCGTCGCTACCGGAAGCGCACCGACGGACTGGATATTGGGGACCGTGGCCGGTGTCGCCTTCGTGGTCTTGATCGCGGCACCGGCGGCGGCGCTCAACCGCCGAGACCGCAAACGGCGCCAGAAGGCACGACCGACCGCCCCGTAGTGCTCGCCCGGCGCCCGTACAAGAGCGGGCGCATGACCCTTTTTTGCTTTTTTGTCAGCAATTGCTTACGGGCGACGTCATCATATGCTGACGATTTCACCAAAAGGACCACGCCCTCTCCTCTCGGTCTAGTCCCGCCTCTGCGAGTCGTCCCGCCGTCTTCGCGTCGTCCCGCCGTCTGCGAGCCCAAATGGCCCGGATCAGGCCAGATGGCCCGGATCAGGTCGTGGCCGGGTTCGCCGCGGCCGCGGCCCGATCGGCCTGCCGGTTGCGCACCGTGAGCCAAGCGGCGGCCGCCCACCCGACGAGGACCAAGAGCCAATAGCTCACGGCCCGGTAGACCAGAGTTGCGGCAGTGGCGCGCGAGGCGGCGACGTGGAAGCGGATCAGGACCTCGACCAGTCCCCCTTCGACCAGGCCCAGCCCGCCTGGCGTGATCGGTAGCTCCACCAGCAACTGGGCCGCCGCGTAACAGAGCAGCACCCCCCGCCACGGCACCGGTCCTCCTACGGTCAGCAGGCCCATGACGAGAACGACGGCGTCCAGGCACCAATTGAGGGCGGCGGCCGCCAGGCACACCAGCCAGAGACCTGACGATGGCCGGAAGTTCTCCATCTCTGTCGTCGCCCGCTGGGCCGAACGAAGCGGCCGGCACAGCCGGTCCGGCAACCTGCGCTCCGCGCTCCGGAGCAACCGTCCGAGCAGAGCCCCGAGCAGCGGCGCACGGCGGAACAGAGCGGCCGCCACGAGCGCTCCGGCCAGAACGAACGCCAGGACGGGTAGCAACGTCCAGCGCAGACCGGGCCCTACTACGGCCGCGCCGGCGACAGCCACGGCGGCCAGGCCGGCCGCAGCCAGGGCACCGGCCGACAACTCGGCCCATATGCCCAGAGCCCGGCTGGCACCAAGCCTCTGGTACTGACGGAACGCATATCCCTCCGCAAACAACGTGCCTACGGGGAGGGACTGGGCCACGGCGTTGCTCGCCATGGTGACGGGCAGGAGATTGCGCACCGTTACGGGCAGGTTCCCGACCCGGAGGAGGCGCTGCTGGAGCCACGACAACATGGTGATGGAACCGACCTCGGCCCCCACCGAGACGAGCAGCCAGTGCCAGTGCAGCCGGTCGAAGGTGGCGGAGACCGCGCCCAGGTTGCCGGCCCGCCGGAGCACGAAGAGCGCGGCCGCCGCCAGCACCACGACCGCCACCACGCCGCGGGCCAACTCAACCCGCCGGCTGGGCCGGCGCGCGGTGGGCGGGGCGCCTACCGCAGCCCGGCTCGCAGCGGGCCGTGTCCGGGGGCCCTTGTCCCCCATACCATCGACGGCCGGGGAGCGCACTTCATACCAGACGCTAGTGCGCCTGACGAGCCATCCGACCTGACGAAGATCACCCGGCAAGGCCAACGCTTTCACTGGCACGAGGCACAGCCGGCCCGCGACTGTGTCCCGCTCCGTGCTGAAAGTTTTCTGAAGACAACGCCTGAAGCCCGGCCCGGGCCGTCACAGCGGTCGTGGACGTGAGACGCTGGTCACAGTGGCCGCGGCGGCGCGTCGGGGCAGTAAGGTGAGCAGCCCACTCTGCTTCACATGTTCCCTGGAGCGACCGGGCGGCCCCAAAGAGCCGAAAACGGCGCAGGAGGCCGGAGTGATCTCAAGGAACCGGCACCCGAGCCGAGCAAATACCGTGGACCATCACCACTTCGAGCTCCCGCGTCTGCGCGAGCTGGCCCGGCGGTCGCTTCCCAAGATCCTCGAAGCCATGCTCATACCCCTCGCTCTGTTTTATCTCGCACTCTGGGCACTCGGCCCCACGGGCGCCATCTGCGCCGCCCTGGGCTGGAACTACCTGGCGCTGGGGCGCCGCATCTGGTGCCGCGAACGGCTACCGGGGATCCTGCTGATCGCCACGCTCGGGCTCACGGCGCGCTCGGTGATCGCCCTGGTCAGCGGGAACAGCCTGTTCGTCTACTTCCTCCAACCGTCGCTGGCAACGGCACTTCTGGGCGGCGCCTTCCTGCTCTCGGTGCCCTTGGGCCGGCCCTTGGCGGAGAAACTGGCCCACGATTTCGTGCCCCTGCCGGCCTGGTTTACGACGCGGCCCAGGGTGCACAGATTGTTCGTCCGCATCAGCCTGTTGTGGGCCCTGGTCAGCCTGGCCAACGCCGCCGGGACCATCGCGCTGCTCCTCAACCTGCCCATAACCACCTATCTGGCGGCGAGGACAGGCCTGTCCGCCTTCCTGACCCTGGGCGGCATCCTGGTGTCGTCCTGGTGGTTCCGCCGGGGTATCCGCCACTCGGAGCCGGCGGTGGCAATGATGGCGGCGCCCGCCTGACTTTGCCCCCACCGTTGCGGGGCGGCGGCCCGGCTCCGGTCCTCATCGGCGGCCGTTTCCCACCACCACGCCAGACCGGCCAATCCGGGCCCGGTGTGGGCCACCATCACGGGAGTGAACGAGCCTACGAAACTGCTGGCCGGCTCGGCGCGGGAGAAGACCTCCCGCAGTAGCCGGTCAGNNTGCAGGGCGGCGACGTGCAGGCGGGCGCCGCGCCGAAGTTCGCGCTCCAGCCCCCCAGCCCACAATGCCAACATGCGCTGGCAAGCGCCCTCCCGGCCCCGGGCCGGGCGTAGAGGCCTGACCTTGCCCGCCCGGAACTCGAACAGCGGGTGGAGCCCCAGCCAGCGCGCCCCCCACGAAGCCGCGCCGGGGACCCGACCCCCGCGCGCCAGGTGATCAAGGGAGGGCAGCGTGGCCACCAACCTGGCCCCGAGTGTCGCTTTCTCGGCCGCGGCAACGACCGCGTGATTTGCGAGACCGTCCATCCGNNACCGCGTCGAGAGGTAGACCGGCCCGGGCGGCTCGGGCCGCTGCCAGCACCACCAGTCCCTGCGCCCCCGCCGCCGTACCCGTGTCCAGGACCGCCACCGCCTTGCCCTCCAGGAGCTTCGCGGCCAGCCGGGCCGATTCGTAGACGGCGCTCATCCGTCTCGAGACGGTCAGGATGATGGTCCCATCACCCTCGTCCGCCGCTTCGGCCGCGGCCGCCAGTTCGCCCGGGGCCGGCCCGGACGTGCTGACCCCTTCCGCCAGGCGCCCGGTGAGCTCCCCCAGGCTCAGCTCGCCGTCGCGGAACTGCCGGCCGCCGACGGTAACCCACATCGGCACGACCGTCACGCCGTTGTCCTGGGCCAGCTCGGCCGGGAGCGAACAGGCGCTGTCCGTCACGATCCTGACGCTCAGCGCCGTTCCTCCGATCGGGCCGCGGCACCGGGCGCGCCGGGGCGGTCCCGGTCGAACAGCAGACGCCACAGGTATACCTCCCGGCGCGGGCGGCCCGGGGCCGGCGTCCCATTGCCAAGGATGCGCTTGACCAGCAGGGGCACCAGGACGGCCCACGCGGCCCGGCCCCCGTCGCGCCCATGGGCCCGGAGGGCTACCGGTACGAGGGCAGCGTCGGCCGCCAGGCAGCCCAGAGCGGTCTCGCCCGCCAACTTGCCGGCCGCCAGGCCGGCGGACAGTGCCAGCGTCCCGGCCGGGACGTACGGCATCAAGGCGCCCATGGCGGGTGATATGCCCCGGCCCCCCGCCCCACCGAGGAACGGCGACCAGTTGTGGCCGGTGACGGCGGCTCCTCCGGCCAGCGCAGCCGCCCAGGGGTGATCACGGCCGGCCACCAGCGGGCCCAGCGCTCCTTTGCCCAGCTCCAGCAGCCCCACCAGTACCAGGGGCCACTTCCCGGCGACATCGTACAGACCGCTCCCGGAAACGGTCCCGGTGCCGACCGATCGCAGGTCCACACCGGCGAACCAGCGGGCCCCGAGGTTGGAGAACGGCACCGAACCGGCGCCGAAGCCGAGGGCCACAGCGACCACGGGGCGTAAGCGGCTCACGACGTCCTTTCCTCGAGCGGCGGCACGGCCGCGGAACGGCACGATCTTCTCACTCCGCCGGCGTACTACCTGTATTACCGGGAAAACCATATGGGCACGGTTGCCCAACCATGACGCCGCCGCAACTAGCGGGCATGCGCCAAAACATCTGGTAGGTACCGTAATCTTTAAACGCGAACTGGATGAACAGCGTTAAGGAGCACAGATGCAGACGTTGCTCATCGTCCTGATAGCCGGTTGTGCTCTGGTAGCTGCAGTGCACATTGGGCGTGGGCTATGGGCTCGTTCCCGTTCGGTTGAGCGCCACCAGCAAGCACTGGACACCTTGGCCAGTTTCAGCGCTCCCGTTGACGGCGCCCCCCGGGTACACAGCGAGGGCGGCGACCACCAGGCCCACGTGCGGGTGATAGGCAGGAGCGGCCACATCCCGGCCGGTGCGAGCGGTGCGAGCGGTGCGAGCGGCGCGGCCGGTGCGGCCGGTGCGGGTGGTCCGGGTGGTCCGGGTGCCACCCTGCCGCCCTCTCGGGAGCTCAGGCTGCCCGGCCCGGCCAGGACATCGCCCTTCCGCCGGCCCTCCCATCTCGAGCCCTCGGCCGCGGCTATGGACGCGGTGGCGACGTCGGCGCGGTTCTCCGCTCGCTCGCTCGCCAGGCTCCTTCCGAGCGGCCCTCCCCCGGCCCGGGCCGGGG
>PMLI01000510.1 GCA_003158835.1 Acidimicrobiaceae bacterium | reverse complement strand
GCGCACCCGGGCGAGCTCTGCCATATCGTGGGCGCCGGCCCCGTCCCCGTCGGCTTCGCCCGTGACATCTCCGACGATGCCTTCTTGAAAGCGGTCACCCACGACGGCGTGCGCATCGAGACCGTGGCCCATTTCGGCCGCCACCTACCGGCCGAGCTGCGCACCGCTTTGGAGCTCGGCCCACCCCCCGGCTTTGGCGGCGTCAGCTGTGCCGAGCCCGGCTGTCGCCGCCGCTACGGCCTGGAATGGGACCACATCGACCCTGTCGCCAACCACGGGCCGACCTCCTACGACAACCTCCAGGCTCGCTGCAAGCCGCACCACTGGCAGAAGACCGAACGGGACCGCCGGGCCGGGCTATTCGGGCCCCAACCGCCGTGAGCTTAGGGGCCTCTCGGCTCCGGCCAGGTTCGCCATAGGGACGGTGACAGGCCACGGTCGAGGTTTGCATCCTCCGCCTGTGCCCACGCGCGTGCATGGTCGAGGGCGGTCCGCAGGAGCCGGCGGGCTAGCCTCGCTGTCGTCCCGGCCGAGCGTCGCCGTGGCGTCGACTGCCCGTCTCGGGCCGGCCTGGCCGTGAAACTGCAATGCTGGGCCGGGTGAGGCGGTACCTGAGCCCTGTGAGACGGTACTGGGCCAGGTGAAGCGGCCCCCTTCGGAGCCCATGCTCGAGCGCTGGGCTCGGGCAGTAGTCCGACGGCGCGTCGCGGTGCTCCTGTGCTGGGGTGCCGTGGTGGTTGTCGGACTGTTCTCGACCGCTCGCCTACCCGGCCTTCTCTCGACCTCCCTGGCCGTGCCTGGGACCGGCTCCGAGCAGGCGAACGCCATCCTTACGCAGCGCTTCGGTGAGAACATCGAGGGGACCTTCACGGTTGTCTTCCGTGAGGCGAACGCTTCGTCCGCCACGGTACGCGTCCTGGACCATCGCTTCGCCGTGGCCGCCCGGGCGGTGCCGACCGCGCAGGCCTCGGCCCTGCAGCGGGGGGACGGGATCCTCTACGGCAACGTCGGCTCGAAGCTCGACTTGCAAGGGGCGGCCGCATATACCGGCCCGCTCCGCCGGGCCCTGAAGGCTGCCGGCATCCCCGGCGCCTACGTGACCGGGGCGCCCGCCGTCCAGCACGATTTGTCCCCGGTCCTGGCGGGGGACCTGCGCGTGGGCGAGCTCATCGCCGTGCTGACGGCCCTGGTCCTCCTGATCCTGGCGCTGGGCCTCTCGTGGGCGGTGCTGATGCCGTTCGTCGTGGCGCTGTGTACGACCTCAGGGGTACTGGCCATCGTCTACGCCCTCGCCCACGAGTTCTTGATGGTGCTCTACGTCCCCAACCTGGTCCAGCTCATCGGCCTCGGCCTTGCCATCGATTACTCGCTGCTCATCGTCCACCGGTTCAGGCAGGAACTGGCGGGCACTGGCGGGCCGGTCGATGCGGGCGNNCGATGCGGGCGGGCCGGTCGATGCTGGCCACCGGGTCGAGGTGCTCCGCCCAGTCGAAGAGGCCATAGTGGCCACAATGGCCACCGCAGGCCGCACGGTGGTCTTGTCGGGCGCGGCCGTGGCCATCGGCCTCTCGGTTCTTTTCGTAATCCCCGTACCGTTCCTGCGCTCTCTCGGTGCGGCCGGCTTCCTGGTCCCGGTGGTGTCAGTCCTCGCCGCCCTTTCATTGCAGCCCGCCCTGCTCTCGGTGTTGGGCCGCCGGGGTATGCGGGCCATCGGGCCTCGCCGGCGCGGCCAGAGCGCCGAGGGCGAGCACGGCCTGTGGTCGCGTCTCGCACATGTGGTCATGCGCCGGCCCGTCCTGGTAGCCGTGGGGGCGACGGCCGTCCTGCTCGCGGCGGCCGCGCCGGTGATCTGGCTACAGCTTACGCCGGCGTCGGTGACGGCCGTCCCCCCCGGCATCCAGTCCGACCGCGGCCTGGCGCTCCTGCGTGACCGGGTGGGGCCCGGGGTGATCACGCCCATCGAGGTCGTGCTCGACTCCGGGGCGCCCCATGGGGCGCTTACGCCCGCCATAGATGCCGCGACGCTCCGGCTCGCCCATGAACTGCTCGATCAGCCTGACGTGTTCGTCGTGGCCATCGGCACGCGCCCACCGTACGTCGACCGGTCGGGTCAGTACCGTCGCACGGTGGTCATCGAGCGGGATGACTTCGGGGATGAGGTGTCCCAGCAACTCGTTCATCTGGTCCGTGCCCAGATGGTGCCCGGGGCCAGGTTCCCGGCCTCCGCCCGTGTATATGTGGGAGGTGCGCCGGCTCAGGGGGCTGATTTCCTCGGGCGCGTCTACGGCAGCTTTCCCTGGGTCGTACTTCTGGTGGCCGGGCTCGCATATATGGTGCTGGTGCGGGCCTTCCGTTCTGTCCTGCTGCCATTGATGGCGGTGCTCCTGGACGCGCTTTCGGTCGCCGCGTCCTACGGCTTGCTCGTCGTGCTCTTCCGCTTCGGTGTAGGCGCCTGGGCCCTCGGTCTTTACCACGTGCCCCAGATCGAGGGCTGGGCCCCGGTCTTCCTGTTCGCCATGCTTTTCGGCCTGTCCATGGACTACNNACGGCGCCGTGGTGGACGGCTTGTCGCGCACGGGGCGGGTCGTCAGCGTGGCGGCGGTGATCATGGTTGGCGCTCTCTGTGGCCTGGTGGGCGGACGGGTGGCCGGCCTGCAGGAACTTGGGGCCGGGCTAGCTCTCGGCGTCCTGCTTGACGCCACCGTCGTGCGGGGCCTGCTCATGCCGAGCCTGATGATTTTGGCCGGGCGCTGGAACTGGTGGCTCCCGGCCGCCGTCGCCCGCGTCGCCCACGTCGAAGCCTCGCCCCCGGCAGAGCAGGGGAGGCGAGGAT
>PMLI01000074.1 GCA_003158835.1 Acidimicrobiaceae bacterium | reverse complement strand
CCAACTACCAGGACGCCCGGACCGACTACCTCACCGGCCTGCCCAACCGGCGCGCCTTCCTCGAGCGCGTACAAGCCATCATCTCCTCAAGTCAAGGCACCGGCGCTCGAGCCGGGGTATTGCTGGTCGACCTGGATGGCTTCAAGGAGGTCAACGACGCCCTGGGCCATGCCGCCGGCGACGAGCTCCTGTGTGTGATGGCCAGGCGGTTCGAGCAACAGCTAGGAGACCGGGGCGCCCTAGCCCGCCTGGGCGGTGACGAATACGCCTTCGCCTGCCCGTTGGAGCGTGAAGAAGACCTGGTGGCCATGGCCCACGAGCTATGCCTGGCCCTGTCCGGCCCGTGCGTGCTGGACGGCGTCAGCGTCCGCGTCGGTGCCAGCATCGGCGTCGTCGCCTCCTGCCCTGACGGCGCGACGACGGGCGAGCTTCTGCGCTGCGCCGATGTCGCCATGTACGAAGCCAAACAAACCGGGTGTGGGGTGTCGGCCTACAGAGCCGGGGCGGACCCCAACAGCCGGGAGCGCTTGGCCCTCGTGGACGCCCTGAGGGACGCCATCAACAACCGGGAACTAATCCTCTACTACCAGCCCACCCTGGACATGCGCACGGCCGCTGTCCACGGCGTGGAGGCCCTCGCCCGCTGGCCGCACCCGAGCCTCGGGCTGCTCTATCCCGACACCTTCATCCCCCTGGCCGAGCGCAACGGGCTGATGCCTCAGCTGACCCGGGCCGTGTTCGACGTGGCTGTGGCCCAAGCAGCTCAGCTCGATCGAGCGGGCCACTACATCCGGATGAGCGTGAACGTCTCGCGCCACGACCTGGTCGACGAGGACCTCGCCAGGTATGTGGACCGCGTCTTGGCGCTCCACAAGTTCCCCCACGACCGCCTTACGCTGGAGATCACCGAGTCCGCCCTCGGGGGCGACCCCGAACGGGCCCAGCGCTGCGTGGCGCAGTTGCGGGCCAAGGGCCTACGCGTCTCCATCGACGACTTCGGCGTAGGTTATTCGTCGATGTCGCAGCTGCTCGGGCTCGTCATCGACGAGCTGAAGATCGACAAGTCCTTCATCATCGGGCTCACTTCGGACCCGCGCGCCCAGGCCATCGTCCGTTCTGCCATCGAGCTCGCCCGGGCCCTCGATGTCTCCGTCGTGGCCGAAGGCATCGAGAGCGACGAGGTCCTCCGCACGCTTCAAAGCATCGGGGCCGACGTCGGGCAGGGCTACGTGATCGCTCGTCCCCTCACCGCTGAGCAGCTCGACGATTACCTCGTCGCTCGGGGCCGGGCCCACCGGCCGCCCCCGGACCTGAAATCCACGTCCGCTGGGCTGGTGGCTCGATAACCGGCAGCCACCTGGGCTCGGTCCTCGGCGGGCAAATGGCCCGGCGGCGCCCACGTGGCCAGGGCCCGAGGTGGTCGTCTCAAGCGAAGTAGCCTAATTTTCATGATCCGACATACAGTTGCGTTCCGTCTTCGACATGCCCCTGGGTCGGCAAAAGAGGCGGCGTTCCTCGAGGCTGCATCGTGCCTCAGCGATATCCCGGGCGTTCAGCACTTCGAGCGGCTGCGGCAGGTCAACGTCAACAACGAGTTCGCGTTCGGCTTTTCGATGGAGTTCGCGGGCCGCGACGCCTACGACGGCTACAACAACCACCCGGTCCACACCGCGTTTGTGGCGGAGCGCTGGGTACCCGAGGTCGAAGCGGCCCAGGAGACGGATTATCAGCCGCTATAGACGGGCGCCGGTCAGGTGCGGGCTTCGTCGGGGGTACCGTCTGCACCGGTTGTCCTGAGAAGTGCCGGTTGTCCTGAGAAGTGCGGGCCTCAGGGCTGCGGGGGCAGGACCGGGCCCGTTGTGGGCTCGAAATGGCAGCCCGACATCACCTGCATGGCGGCGATGTCCCGTGTCCTGAAACCATCCGTGCCCGTTCCCTCCGCAAGGCCCGAGCCACTGACGACTGACTCGGAAATGCCCTGGGTGAAGGCGATGAGCTGGCGCATGGAGCGCCGGGTGGAGAAAGCTTGGCCCACGACCTCCTTCATGTAAAGAGAAGCTTGGGTCTCCGTGAGGATCTCGTGCCGGCCATCCGGTGCGGGCCGGGCGTCCCAACCGATGCTGATGTGCTCGGGGTGACCGCCCGCCAACAGGGGGGGAATGCCCGTAGCGGCGTAAATATGGACCTCTTTCACCGTCGAGAACGCTTGGCCCGGAGGGTACAAAAGGCCCGGCTCCCAAAGGTTGCCGAGGTTGATGATGGTTACGTCGAGCCCGGCCGCCCGAGCCTGACCGACCACCTTGGCCACCTGTAAGTAAACGGAACGGGGGATGTCGGAAGCGACGTCGAAAAGGACCGGCTGGCACGACTTGCCCCATGGCCGCCCTACTTGCATGGGCCCCCCGAGCGGCCCGGTGAAGGTGTAATAGCCGGGCGCGCCGGGGATGGCGAGGTCTCCATGTCGGGGCCCAGCCAGCCACGCCACATCGAAGGGGATGGCGCCGGCCGGGGGATGTGCGGCCGGAGGTTGACCCCATGGCCCGAACACGGTGGTGTCGGGCTCACCGCCGCCCGTAACGACCATCTCCACCGGCAAAGGTCGGCCGCCGCGGTGGACGTACAGGACCTCCTGGATAGCGGGCACCCCGGCCCGGGCGGGCACCGTGGCCCGGACACCCACCACCGGTTGGCCATGGACCGTCCTGGCGGGCGTCAGGCTGAGCGAGCCCGTCAGGTTGATGAGCTGCGATACGACCGAGGGCACCGTCATCCCGCCGGCGACGGCGCCATAAGCGGCCTGGTCCGAGGGCGAGGAGGAGCCGACGACCAGCCAGCGACCGGCCTCCACGTCCGCCGCCAGAGCCGTGAAGCCCAGGTTCGCCTGGAGCCCGAAGTCGTCGCCGTGCACATAGGCCTTGGGCCCGATGAGGACGGCGGACACGCGGCCGCTCTGTGCGCCTTTGCCGATAGTGATGGTCTGGAGGCCGTCACGTCTGCCGGCCTCGGTCACCACGGTTGCCGTGTAGGCACCCGCGTGCTGGTGGGACGTCCAGTCGACGGCGGCCTCGGATCTGGCGGCAGCCAGAGCCGTGGCCAAGACCGCCAGCGGGCTGCCCGGCCCCTTAGGGGTCGCCGCCACCACCGCGGGCATCGGAGCGGCAAGAGCGAGGCCGCTCACCACCAACACGGCGCCAAGTCGCAGCCCGGTTGCGGGGCGGGTATCTCTCATGACGACCTATCGGCAGGGTACCAACGAGCACTTACGGTAGGTCGGCACCATCGCTGCCGCATGATAGGAGAGTAACCACCGGGTCGTACCGCGAGGAGCCGGCAACATGGCAAGCCCTGAAGTTGTGACCCAGGGGCACTTGGTGCCCGTAGACCTACGGTGCGCCCACCAGGAGGAGCCGCTGTCGGTCGAGGTGGAACGCGTCCGGTTCCGCTGGCGCACTACCGGCCCGGGGCCGGGGGGGCGCCAGACCGCCTACCAGTTGCTCGTGGGCCGCTCCGACGAGGAGCCTTGGGGCCGCCCCGAGCTGGTTTGGGACAGCGGGCGCGTCGAGTCCGAGGATGCGAGCGATATCGCCTACTCGGGTGCGCCGTTAGCGATGGCCCATAGGCACTGGTGGAAGGTCCGCGTCTGGGACGAGACCGGGCGGCCGTCACCCTATAGCGGGGCCGCCGTGTTCGAGACAGCACTGGGCCCCGACGCGTGGGAAGCCGTCCTGATCGGGTTGGGGCCCGACAACGAACCTTACGAGCCGCCGTCCGGCGAAGGGCCGGTCGACCCCGTCACCTTGGCCATGAAGCCGGCCCCGTACTTGAGGCGCGCTTTCATTCTCGACCATCAGGTCCGTTTGGCGCGCCTTCATGCCACGGCGCTGGGTACCTACCAGCTCTCCATAAACGGCCGTAGAGTCGGCAACTCCGTACTGGCGCCGGGCTGGACCGACTACTCAGAGCGCATGCTTTACCAGACCTACGACGTGACGGGCTTGCTCAACCGAGGCGAGAACGTAGTGGCGGCGATAGTGGCCGACGGCTGGGCCTGCAGTTTCTACGGGGAAGACCCCAAGCGCCCGGGCGGCCATTATGCCCGCGACCCTCAACTCCTCCTCCAGCTAGAGGTCACCTTCGACGATGGTTCCCGGTGGCGACTGGTAACCAACCAGGAGTGGAGAAGCTCGACTGGCGCCGTCGTCTACGCCGACCTCCTCATGGGTGAGCGCAGGGAACACAACAGGGAGCCGCGAGGGTGGGACCGGCCCGGTTATGACGCGTCGGGCTGGCGGGGAGTGTCCTGTCACGAGCGGGGCGCGGCCCTGCTTGTGGCCGACCCCGGCCCACCCGTCCGCGTGACCGGGTACCTGCCCGCCCAAAGCATGGCCCGGGGCCCTTCGGGCGAGCTCGTCGTGGACTTCGGCCAGAACCTGACTGGCTGGTGCCGGCTCATCGTCGACCAACCCGACGGAACGGACATCCGCGTCCGTCACGGCGAGGTGCTGGGCGCGGACGGCAGCTTGTACGTCGACAACCTGGGCACGGCCCGCCAGGCCGACTCGTACACCACCGCGGGTGGACAGGAGGTGCTCGAGCCTCGCTTCACGGTCCACGGCTTCCGGTACGCAGAAATCACGGGCCTGTCCGGGGACCTGGGCCCGGGTGCCATAACCGCCTGTACGGTCGGCTCGGACACACCTCGCACCGGGTCGTTCGAGTGCTCGGCGGCTGAGGTCAACAGGCTCTACGCCAATATCGACTGGTCCCAACGGGACAATTTCCTCAGTATTCCCACTGATTGCCCCCAACGCAACGAGCGCCTCGGGTGGTTGGGAGACGCCCAGATCTTCGTCCGTACGGCCGCCTACAACCGCGACGTTGCATCCTTTTTTTCCAAATGGCTCGACGACGTGGTTGACGCGCAGCTGCCGTCAGGTGCCTTCCCCGACTTTGCCCCGCTGCTGGGCCACAATCGTGCGGGCGCCCCGGCCTGGGGTGACGCCGGCGTCATCGTCCCCTGGACGATCTACAAGATGTACGGGGACAGGGCGATATTGGAGCGGTGCTTCCGGGCCATGACGGCGTGGATGGACTTCTTGGAGGCAGCAAACCCCGACCGGCTGCGTGCCCGCGGGCTGGGCAACAACTACGGCGACTGGCTCGCCCCAAAGGGCGACCTCACTCCCCGGGTGCTCCTAGCCACCGCCTACTGGGCCTACGACGCGACCCTCATGGCCGAGGTCGCAGGGGTGCTCGGCCACCCGGAGCAGGCTGCCCGTTACGAGGAGCTCGGGCAACGGGTGCGCGAAGCGTTCGCCCGGCACTATGTCGACGCTGCCGGCCGCCTGGTGGGTGACACGCAGACGGGCTACGTGTTGGCCCTGCATATGGGCCTGGTCGGCGAGGACCTCCGTCCCGCCCTGGCCGCCCACCTGGTCGAGGCGATCGCCAGGGAGGACTGGCACCTGTCTACTGGTTTTGTCGGCGTGGGCTACCTCCTGCCGGTACTCAGCTCGACCGGCCATA
>PMLI01000378.1 GCA_003158835.1 Acidimicrobiaceae bacterium | reverse complement strand
TTCGGCGGGCACACGTAAGTGCCGGTCTACGCTGTCGCGGGCGCGGGGATGACCGGGTTCTCGAGCACATTTTCTGGTAGCTGCATGTAGGCCCCGATCATCCGTGCCGGCCGCCGTCCCCACCAACCGGCGTTGGGTGGCGGGACGTAGTGTGACGGTATGACTCGTCTCGGTTACCAGATCCCGAACTTCACCTACCCCGGCGCGAGCCCGGCCGACCTGTTCCCCATGGTCGTGCGCCAAGCCCGGGCGGCCGAGGCCTCAGGCTTCGACACCGTGCTGGTCATGGACCACTTCTACCAGCTACCGGGGCTCGGGCGGCCCGAGAACGAAATGCTCGAGTGCTACACCCTCTTGTCAGCGCTGGCCCAGCACACCGAGCGAGTCCGGCTCTCCGCTCTGGTCACGGGCAACACCTACCGCAACCCTGCCTTGCTGGCCAAGGAAGTGACAACGCTCGACCACGTCTCGGGCGGCCGGGCCCAGCTCGGCATCGGCGCGGGCTGGTTCCAGCTCGAGCACGACAGCCTCGGCTTCCAGTTCGGGACGTTCAGCGACCGCTTTTCCAAACTGGAGGAGGCTCTGCAGATCATCCGAGGGATGCTCGCTGGCAGCCGTCCTAGCGTCGACGGCCGCTGGTACCGGGTCAACGACGCCATCAACTCGCCCGCTCCGCTTTCCAAGATCCCCATCATGATCGGCGGTGGCGGGGAGAAGAAGACCCTCCGGCTGGTGGCTCTTTACGCCGACGAGTCGAACCTCATCTGCCAGCCGAGCGAGGTGGCTCGCAAGCTCGACGCCTTGGCTGGGCACTGCGACTCAGTCGGGCGCGACCGGTCCGAAATCCTCGTGAGCCTCCTGGCCAGCTGCTGCATAGCCCCGACCCACGAGCAGGCCGTCGCCGAGGCCGAGGCCTACCTGGTCGCCCGGGGGACCGACATGTCGTCGCTGAGCGAGGCCGAAGCCGACCAGATCCGCTCCCAGATAGTCCTCGGCGACCCCGACGAGGTGGGAGAGATTTTCTCCAGCCGGATGATCGACGGGGTAGACGGCTTCACCGTCAACTCCCCCGCCAACGGCCACATCGAAGGTCGGGTCGAACTCCTCGGCCAGGTACTGCGGAAAGTCGTCGGTATCTAGCAACAAGCTCCTCAGTACCCACCGCCCGTCCGACACAAATCCGGAACCCCCCACGCCCGAGACGTGCCGTTCTGGGGCCCACTTTTGCGTGCCCGAAGACGGGTTATTGACTGCTCATTATGTAGTCGAGAAGGTCATTTCGCGCCCCGCAACCAGCGGTGACCGTCGGGATCTGTCGGCTGGTCCGGGACTGATAGTGCGCCCACTGGGGCTGCTCGGCGACGAAGCGTTCATAAAGCATGTCCCGCTCCTGGCCGCTAGCGACGGAGGCGGTGACCTCGGACCGCTCGGTCCCGACCTCGACGGTCACAGTCGGGCCGGCGAGCAGGTCGTGGTAACAGGCTGGGTGGCGCGGTGCCCCGCCAGCGGCAGCTGCCACCACGTACCGCTTGCCGTCGAGCACATAGGTGAGCGGGACCGTGTGCCGTCGCCTGGGAACCCTGTCCTGTGCCCGACCGGGCAGACGACGTGACCGCGCCGGCAATCTTGGCGGCCCCGGGGGCAGGCCCGACGCACCCCCGCAGCGCTAGCGTTCGGGCCATGGAGACTTGGGATGCCATCATGGCCCGCCGCAACGTGCGGACCTTCGCCGACCGCCCCATTCCGCAGGCCGACCTGGAGCGGGTGCTCCAGGCGGGTTGGGCGGCGCCATCAGCCACGAACCGCCAGCACCGCGACTTCGTGGTCTGCACCGACCGGGCCCAGCTCGAGGCGCTGGCGCAGGTATGGCAATGGGCCAGCCACGTCGCCACCTCAGCGGCCACCGTAGTCGTCGTGGCCCCTGCGCCCGAGGACAAGCGGGCCGGTGAGCTCGACCAGTTCGACATGGGCCAGGCTGTCATGGCCATGGCTATTGCCGCAGCCGACCTGGGCATCGGCAGCGGCCACGCCTCGATCGGGGACCAAGACAAGGCCCGCGCCGTCCTCGGCGTGCCCGGTGACCACTATTGCGCCTACCTCCTCGCCCTTGGTTATCCGGCAGACCGGCCACTGGCACCGCTGCACCGCTTAGACCGGCGGCCCTTCGACCAAGTTGTGCACCGCGGCCAGTGGTGAGTGCAAGGGCAGGGGCCCGCAAGTCAACTGGTGCTATGGAGTCGACGCCCCAGTTCCGGACGTTCGTGGACCCGCAGAACGCGACCCATGTTGCCGTGCTCATGGACGTCGCCGACATGGGTACCTTCAAAACTGCCATGCAGGCCCCGGGCGCTGCCGAGGCGATGGCGCATGACGGCGTACTGGCCGAAACGCTGGTTATCCCCGTCGAGGCTCAGCTCCCTTAAGAGGCCGAGCGAGGACATGCTGGCACGAGGCTGGGTTCACCGGCTGGCACCCTCGGCCGAGGCTGAGAGCCGGGCCAAGCTGTTGGGGAAGAGGCTGAGACCGTCGTTGATCGAGGCGGAGCCGAAGGGTTAGTAGGCCTCACGGAGTTCAACGACCGCAAGCTTTACCCCCTACCGCCGGCCAAGTACCCGACGGTCCCGACCGAGGAGGTCCAATGCACGTAGCCCACTCTGCCCGTCGAGCCAAGGCGGTGCTTGTCGGGTTCGCCTGTACCGCCACTGCCATCTCGTTCGCCGTACCGGCGGCATCGGCCGTGTCGATGGCCCCGAAACCAGCCGCCGGCACCATTCACGTCTACCTCGTGAACACCAGTCTCAACCCGAGCAGTCCGAACAACATCCTCATCACCGGCGCCT
>PMLI01000493.1 GCA_003158835.1 Acidimicrobiaceae bacterium | reverse complement strand
TCTGCGTATTCGGGGGGCACGATGGGCGTCACTACGTGGTCCCGCAAGTCCGGTTTCAGCAGCGTTTCGAGATCGATCAGGGGCCGGTGCTGGGTCGAAACCAGGACCGTCTTCAGCCTGACGGGCCGCCCGTCTTCGTACTCGAAACTGACCTGGGTCTTCCCGTCGGGGCGGAGGTAGGGAAGAACGCCCGCCCTTCTCACCTGAGCCAGCCGCTGCGCCAAACGGTGGGCCAGCCATATCGGCACGGGCATCAAGTCGTCGGTCTCGTCGCAGGCGTAGCCGAANNCCGAACATCATCCCCTGGTCGCCGGCGCCCTGACTGAAGAGCACGTCCTCGCCACTCGAGCCGTGACGCACCTCGTAGGCGTTGTCGACACCGAGGGCGATGTCCTCGGACTGCTGGCCGATCGAGACCGCCACCCCGCACGTCAGACCGTCGAAGCCCATTTCCGAGCTCGTGTACCCGATGGACGACACGACCTGGCGAACTATCTGCGGTATCTCGACGTACGCACTGGTGGTTATTTCACCGGCCACCACTACCAAACCGGTGGTGAGGAGCGCTTCACAGGCCACCCGAGCGGGCGCGTCCTGTTCCAAGATGGCGTCCAAGATGGCGTCCGAAATCTGGTCCGCCATTTTGTCCGGGTGGCCCTCGGTCACAGACTCGGAGGTGAACACCCAACGTCTCATCGGTCAGTTCCTTCCTTTGGCATCTGGCGTCTGGCATCTGGCGTCTCGCGGCCGGCGGCTGGCGGCTGGCGACAACAATGTCTCTATGGTATCCACCAGTTTGGTGGCCACAACGCGCTTGGGGACCACACCCAGGTCCTCCGCGCTGTGCTCCGACACAATAACGGCGCGGCTGGCGTCCTGTCCGAAGCCGACCCCGGCCGTACCGACCTCGTTGGCCACTATGAGATCAGCCCCCTTGGCGGCCAGCTTTGCCCGGCCGAGTGCGACGAGCTCCGCCCCGGCTGCGGTCTCCGCCGCAAAACCCACGATCACCTGGCCCGGCCGGCGCCGGGCGCACAGCCCGGCCAGGATGTCCGCAGTGGGGACCAGCTCCAGCGTCACCGGTGCGCCCGTCTTTTTCAACTTCTGGTCGGCGGTCACGGCCGGGCGGTAGTCGGCTACGGCCGCCGCCATGACGATCACGTCTGCCCCGTCACCCGCCGCCAATGCCGCCTGTTCCATCTCGGCCGCGCTTTCCACCCCTATGACCTCGGTCCCCGCCGGTGGGGCCAGAGGGCTCGAGGTGATAAGGGTGACGGCTGCCCCCCGTTGGACGAGTTCGGCCGCGACGGCGTAGCCCTGCTTGCCCGAACTGCGGTTGGCAATGTAGCGGACCGGGTCGAGCGCCTCCCGGGTCCCGCCCGCGGTCACGACGGCCGTGACACCGGCCAGAGGGCCGGACCGGTGCCCGAGCACGGTGGCGAGGGCGGCGACGATCTCGTGAGCGTCCGGCAAGCGCCCCTTGCCGTAGTCCCCACCCGCCAATCGGCCCTCCGCCGGGTCGAGTACGTGCACGCCGCGCCGGCGCAGAAGGGCGACGTTGTCCTGCACGGAAGGGTGCTCCCACATCTCGGCGTGCATGGCCGGGCAGATCAGGACGGGCGCCCGGGTGGCCAGCAACGTTGCCGTCAGAAGGTCCGAAGAGATGCCGGCGCTGTAGCTGCCTATCAGCCGAGCGGTAGCGGGCGCCACCACGACGGCGTCAATGCTGCGACCAAGGGCCACGTGCGGGACAGGCGACGCCAGGTCACCCCGGCCGTCCGGACCGAACAGCGACGTCCGGGCCGGCTCGGCGGCCAGGGCGGTGAACGTCAGTGGCGCGATGAAGTGGGTCGCCCCCTCCGTGAGGACGGGACTGACCAGCGCGCCCGCGTCGGCGAGCCTCCGGCACACCTCGACGGCCTTGTAAGCGGCGATACCACCGCAGACACCGAGGACCACCCGTTTGCCGTGCAGTGGGCCGAGAGCGCCCCCACCGGACGTTCCCACCCCGGTGCCACCGGGCTCAACGGGCGTTAACGACCCCGCCCCGCTCGTTGTCGCCGGCGGGCTCATGTTCGCAGGCTAGCGCTGGCGCGCCGGGCGCTCGTGCCCAACGGGAACGAGCAGATCAGAGGCCGGCATCCTCCTCGGGCGCGGCTTCGGCGCCCTCTACCGGGAGGCGGTGGTAGGTGATCTTGCCGGCGGCGATCTCGTCGAGCGAGATCGACAACGGCTTGCGGGAGATCGACGTCACCTGCGGCGGCACGATCGAGCCGAGGCCCTCACCGAGCTGGTTGAAGTACGAGTTGACCTCCCGGCCCCGCTTGGCGGCCAGGCTCACGAGCGTGTACTTGGAGTCGACCGTCTCCAACAGCTTCTCGATCGGGGGTTCCATCATCGTCGTCCGTCGCTCAGCCATAACCAGACCTACTCTCGTTGTGCTTCATCGGCGTGCCGCCGGCAACTGTCCACTATACCGGCGAGTTCCTGCGCCGCCCGGACCAGGTCGTCGTTGACCACGACGTGGTCCGCCATCCGGCGGCCGACACGGTCTTCCTCCTCGCCCACGGCCAGACGGCTGGCGATGCTCTGCTCGTCGTCCCCGCGCTGGCGCAAGCGCTCGGCCTGGACCTGCAACGAGGGAGCGGCGATGAGGACGAGAACCGCGGCCGGGTAGCGCGCCTTTATCTGCGCCGCGCCGTCGATCTCGATCTCCAGCACCACGTCGAAGCCCTCGGGCGCATCGAGGGTCGGAGTGCCGTAAAGCCGGCCATTGCCGGCGAACTCGGTCCATTCGACAAAACCGCCGGCCTCCACCCTGTCCATGAACTGGTCCTTGTCCACGAACACGTAGGCGTCGCAGGGCTCCGACGGGCGGCGCGCCCGCGTTGTCCACGACCTGGACAGCCACAGATGGTCGCGCAATTCGAGCAAGCGGGCCACGAGGGTGCCTTTGCCGACGCCGCCCACACCGAAAACCACGAAAATTAGCCGGGGGCACCGCCCCGCTGCGCCCTCCGGCCCTGCCGGCCCGGGCGGCTGAGCTGCTGTCACCGGCCGTCCCGGCCGTCCCGGCCGCCCCGGCCGCCACGACCGCCACGACCGCCNNCGACCGCCACGACCGCCACGACCGAGCTTGCACCCAACCGGGCCGCGTTCCGGGGGCACGAGGAGCTTGGCCGCGACGTGTCCGAGCCAGGTGGACAAGTAGACCGCCACCTGCGCTGGCACGGGGCGGCCCGAGCAAGCCCGAAAAGGGGCTTAGCCCAGCTTCTCGAGGAGCTTGCGGCGCTGCTGTTCCCCCAGGCCCTGGACGCGCCTGGTGTCGCTGATACCGACTTCCTCCATGACGCGGCGAGCCTTCACCTGGCCCAGTCCGGGCAGGCTCTGGAGGACGGCAAGCACCTTCATTTTTCCAACGACCTCGTCGCTCTGGCCTTGGTTCAAGAGTTCGTTCAAGGAGACAGAGCCCATCTTGAGGCGGTCCTTGAGCTCCGCGCGTTGCTTGCGAACGGCAGCGGCCTTCTCAAGGGCGGCCTGGCGTTGATCTGCGGAAAGACTCGGCGGCAAAGGCATGGAGCGCACCCTAGCGCGTCGCAACCGAGGGGGTGTGAGATCCCCGTCAAAAAGCTCCGGCCGGGTGCGCCGAGCCCTCCGAGGGCTGCTCCGGCCGCGCTTTTGCGCCCCGCCGGGGCGGCTACCGACCGCTCAGGGCCGCGGACAACTCCTCCACGATGGCCGCGGCCGCTCTTTCGGGGTCGGGCGCCTCCGTGACGGCGCGCCCGATCACGAGCAAGTCGGCGCCGCGGCGGAAAGCTTGCCCCGCAGTGGCCCAGCGACCATGGTCGTGCTTGTCGGCTTCCGCCAGCCGGATGCCGGGCACGACTGTCAATAACTCGGGAGCGACCAGCTTCACCTCGCCCAGGTCCGGGGCGGCGCACACGACGCCCCCGCAAGCCGCGTCCCGGGCGCTTGCCACCCGAGCGCGCAGTAGGTCGACCGGCGCGTCCACTTCGCTCGTGAGAATGGTCACGCCCAGAGCCACCGGCGCCGGCAGGCCGGCCCGCTCGGCCCCCTCGGCCAGACCTTGGGCGGTCGCCTCCAGGGTGGGCCGGCCAGCAAAGGTGTGCACGGTAAGGTAAGAGACCCCCAGGGCGCCCAACACCCGCGCCGCCTTGCGGCTCGTGTTCGGGATGTCCGCGATCTTGAGGTCGATGAAGACCTTGAAGCCCCCGTCCGCCAGCGCGCCTATGGCGGCCGGGCCGGCGGCGCTGAACAGCTCAAGGCCCACCTTGGCCACACCGAACCAGGGCCGCAGGCGCATCGCCCAGCGCATGGCCAACACGGAATCATCGACGTCCAGGGCCAGGGCCAGCCGTGGGCGAACTGCCTCCTGGCCTTGCGCACTACGCTCCCGAGCCTTTCCGACCATATCGCTCCTTTCCGGCCCTATCGCTCCTTCGGGTCAGTCCCCTGGCTGTACGAGCCCGGCCGGCACGAGCCCGGCATGGGCGACCCTATCCAACTCTGGGCACGGCTGAGCGCGCCGCCGCCACCCGCTGGGAGCGGCCCGACAGCTGGGCCAGGCTCTCGATCCCCTCCGAGGCGCACCAGGCCCTCAGCTCCTCGAGCACCCGGACCGGCGCTCTGGGGTCGGCGAAGGTGGCCGTCCCCACCTGAACTGCGTCCGCGCCCGCCGCCAGCAGCTCGGCCGCGTCCCGGCCGGTTACGATGCCGCCCACGCCGACAATGGCGGCGGCGGGGAACGCACAGCGGCATTCGTAGACGGCGCGGACGGCAACGGGGTGCAGTGCCGGGCCGGAAAGCCCTCCACCCCCGGCCCCCAGGCGGGCCAAGCCGGAGGTGGGGTCGATCGCCATCCCCATCATGGTGTTGACGAGGGTGAGGCCACTGGCCCCCCCGGCCAGAGCCGCTCGGGCGATGACGACCAGGTCGGTGACGTTGGGGCTCAACTTGGCCCATATGGGCAGGCCGGCCGGCTCCAGGGCCTCGGCCAAGGCCCGCAGCGCGGCTTGGGCCCCCTCGACCGAGTGCGCGAACATGCGCTGGCGGTCCTCGATGTTGGGGCAGCTGATGTTGGCCTCCACCGCAATCACCGGGGGGGGACCGGCACCGGTTGATGGCCGCGGCGCCGGGCCTGTCAAGCCCTGGGCCAGGCGCCGGCCCACCTCGGCGTAATCGGCAGCGCTGCGGCCCCACACGCTGACGACTACCCGAGCGCCCGCCCGGGCCAGGTCGGGCAGATCCTTGGTCAGCCACGCCGCCACGCCCGGGTTTTGCAACCCGACGCTGTTCAGCATGCCCCCCGGAACGGGCAGCAGCCGCGGCGCCGGGTTTCCCGACCACGGTTCGGCCGACAGCGACTTCACCACCACCGCGCCCAGGCGGGAGAGCTCGAAGTAAGCCCCCAGCTCGGTGCCGTGACCTGCCGTCCCCGATGCCGTCATAACCGGGTTGGCCAGTCGGACCGTGCCGACCCGGGCGGTCATGTCTACGACCACCTCCGCCGAGGGCGGGCGCCGGCGGGACCCCATGCTCTCAGCGCCCCCCGTGGTGTTCTTGAAGTGACTTCACGGTGAAGGGGTGGGTGCCGCGCTTGAGCACGCCGGCCGCCGCCGCCCGCGCCGCCGG
>PMLI01000465.1 GCA_003158835.1 Acidimicrobiaceae bacterium | reverse complement strand
CGGGGATGTAGTTGGTCATAACTGATATGAGTTTGTTCATTATCGTCTGCTGGTCCCTCAGTGAGCTGGTAGAAGCATAGGCGCTGAGGAGCGCGTCGGTTGCCGGGTTGCTGTAGCGCTCAAAGTCAGTGGCGGCCGCTTGACCTATAGGAGCGCTGTTAGCACTGAACAACCATTGCCTGAACTCATAGTAGGGCGTAGGGCCACCCGTCTCGGCATTGATGGCGATTTGGTAGTTCCCGTTGTAGAGGTCCGAGTCGAAGGCATCACTTGATAGAGTCTGCACCGTAATTTGTATGCCGATCGCCTGCAGCTCGCTCTTGATTACCTGAGTGTCCGCCACGAAGTCCGTATAGCCTCCGATGACGATCAAGTTGAATGAGAGGGGCTGACCACTCGGAGTCGTCCACACGCCCGAGCCACTGCGCCGGAGCCCGGCGCTCTTGAGTATTGCCAACGACTTTGCCGGATCGTAGGCGTAAACGTTGGCGTCAGCCTTGGGCAGCCACGACTTGAATGTCGGCAAGACGATCCCGGTCTGGTTGGCCGGGGGCTCGTAGCCGAGCTCACCGATCTGAGATATCCGGGGCCGGTCGAGACCATAGGCAATCGCCTCGCGGACGGCAAGGTCCGCCAACGGAGAGTTGTGTTGGTTCAGGAAGAGCGAGACGTTGGCGACGGGAGGGAACCAGTAATGGTTGTTTGGGTTCTTTCCAACGTAGCTGGTCTTGATGTTGGGTAGGGGTTGTGCGCCCCAGTTGGCGAGCCCGGACGTAATGTACGTGTTCGCCGGAGGGTTAGAGGTGAAGGCCGGGTACTCTATCGTAGCTACCTTCGGCAGGCCGGGTTGCCAATAGTGGGTGTTTTTTACATACGTGATGTTCTGGGGGTTGCAGTTGTGTACCGTGAATGGCCCGGTCCCGACAGGGTTTGGATCGAGGAAAGTAACGGGGTTCTTCACCGTCGACCAGATGTGCTGTGGCACGATCCCTATTTGGTCGGCAACGTAGTAGAAGTATGTCAGGCCAGGGGACTTGAAGGTCATCACGACCTTGTCAGCTCCGCTTTGTGTGACGGACCTCAGCGCTGACCACACAGCGTTGATGTCGAGGGCGGGGTGTGATTTCATGAGGTCGAACGTGTAGACAACGTCGGCCGGTGTTAGCGGTGTGCCATCTGTGAAATGCACGCCTGCACGAATCGTGAAGGTCAAGATTTTGTTGGCGGCACTCCACTGGTAGCCGGTGGCCAACCACGGCGTGGTCCTGCTGTTTTCCAGGGTGTTGACGAACACTAAAGGCTCGTAAATTACGCCCACCGTTAGCGACAGATAGCCGGGGTTGAATGGGTTGAAATTACAGGGCCATGTGCCCCCCTCCGAGTTCGAGATCGTCACGACGGGGCCGGACGGATTTGCCGCGGCGAGGAGGCGTGACGCCGATGCCCCCGTCTGCGTGCCGACAGCTGTTGCTCCTATGAGTATTGGTATTGCCGCAGCTGCGATAAGCCGGAGTTTCACTGTTGTCTCTCCTTTCAACTGTTGTCTCGTGTCTCGCCCGGTGGCGATGAGCCGGGTGTGGCCCGGCGCTGCGGCCAGTGCCCGACCTTCGGTCGCCGGGTCCCCGTCGGAGGGCCCAGCTGGTTCTTGCGACGGTCGGCACTGCGCAGTCCACGTCACCCCCACACCCGGTCCTGCAGCTTGGTCGCTGCGGATGGAACAGGAAAGTAGCCTATCCAATGGGCCTCGGCCTGTCAACGGGCGCCGGTCGCTCAGCGCGGTGTCGGCGTCCGCACCGTAAGGGCGTGCCCTTTGGTCGGCGGCGGGTCTCAGGGCGGCGTTTCGTGAGGGCGGCCGGGGCCCCGAGATCGGTGGCGCCGGGGCACGGCTGCCGCCGAGGGATCAGGTCTGTTGCAGTCTTTCCGTGCCACTCGGCCTGGGAGGCGTTCAGACCTTTGCCGACCGAAGGACGGCATCTCCCAGCCTCCGCCCCGGCGACGCCCTAACGACTAGCTGTCGGCCCGTGACAGTCCCGAGTCACGTTGCGGGCCCCCGAGTTTGGTGGCCAGCATGGCCCGCCTCCCGGAGCGCTAAGGCTACGGCGCCGAGCAGCGGTGCATTGTGAGGGTAGGCGCCGAGCACGAGTTCGGGTGGGAACGGCACGTGGGTATCAAGCGCCCTGCGAAGGCCAGGCCCGATGCGGTCCCAGGAGCGCGTCATTCCACCACCTACGGCAATCCTCGTCGGGTTTAGGGCTACGGCAAGGTTGACCGTGTGGAACGCCAGCTCTCGCACGAAGGCGTCCAGCGCCGCCACCAGGACCTCGTTGCCTGGTTGTCTGGCGAAAACTTCCGCTGCGGTCAGGCCGAGCCCTGTTTCACGCTCCGCCACCAGGGAGAGCGCCCCGCCGCTCACGGCGTCCTCCAGGCAGTCGCGCTGACCACGACCAAGGTCGACGTCGCTCAGTTGCCTGAGGCTGTAGCCGATCTCGCCCGCGGCTCCGTTCGCACCGTCAACCACTATTCCACGGCACACGATGCCGATGGCGAGACCCGTCCCCAGGTTTAGATAGACACCTGGGTCAGCTCCGACCAGCGCCCCTGAGCTGGCTTCGGCTTGGGCGGCCACCTTAACGTCGGTGCCGACAGCCACGGCATCGCACGCGAAGGCTTCCGAGAGCTCGCTTGTGAGGACGAGTTTCTCCCAGCCCGGTATTGCCGGCGCCAGCAGGACGCCCTGGCCGGTAGGG
>PMLI01000034.1 GCA_003158835.1 Acidimicrobiaceae bacterium | reverse complement strand
GCCAAAGCGTAGACAATGGGCGCTCAGGGAATAGGCCATGTTCTTGTAAATGGGGCAGCCCCGGGCACATGTAGACAGCTAAAGTAACGTGCCCGTGCCGGGACAATCCGGCTGGGCGAGATAGATGGAGGTCAGGTGCCTTACGTCGCCAACGTTCGCCGTTACGAAGCCACTATGTACCGCCGCTGCGGGAACAGCGGCTTGGATCTTCCCCCCGTCTCGCTTGGGCTATGGCAAAACTTCGGAGCCAACCGTGCTCTGGAAGAGAGCCGGTCCCTCCTTCGCCGTGCCTTTGACCTCGGAGTCACCCACTTCGACTTGGCGAACAACTACGGTCCGCCTTACGGCGCCGCGGAGTCGACGCTCGGTCGCATCCTCGCCAGCGACTTCCGCCCTTATCGTCAAGAGCTGGTTATCTCGACGAAGGCGGGTTGGGACATGTGGCCCGGGCCCTACGGTGACCGCGGTTCTCGCAAGTACCTCCTGACCAGCCTCGACCAGAGCCTCGAGCGTCTGGGCCTTGACTATGTCGACATCTTCTACTCTCACCGCTTCGACCCGAGCACTCCGCTCGAGGAGACCATGGGTGCTCTTGACGCCGCCGTGCGCCAGGGCAAAGCGTTGTACGTCGGCATCTCTTCCTATTCAGCTCAGCGTACGCTCGAAGCCATAGACATCCTGAGGCGACTGGGAACCCCTCTTCTGGTCCACCAACCGGCCTACTCCCTTCTCAACCGCTGGGTAGAGGAGGGGCTCCTAGAAGTCCTCGGCCACGCCGGCGTGGGTTGCATCGCCTTTTCACCGCTGGCCCAAGGCTTGCTCACTGACCGCTACCTGGACGGGGTCCCCGAACATTCGCGCGCCACGCAGGGAGACTCCTTCGATCCCAGGCACCTGAGCGCAGAGAACCTGGCCAAGGTGCGTGCTCTGAACAAGATCGCCGCAGCCAGGGGGCAGTCCTTGGCACAGATGAGCATCGCCTGGGTATTGCGTGACGTGCGAGTCACTTCCGCACTTATCGGGGTGAGCACCGTAGCTCAGCTCGAAGCCAATCTTGCCGCGACCGACAACCTCGAGTTCTCGGTCGACGAGCTCGCGGCCATCGAGCCCTACGCCACCGATGGCGGTGTCGACCTCTGGGCGGTTTCGCACCGCGCCTAGCGCTTACGTTCGTCTGCGACCAGCTGTCCCGGGATGGCCCTGGTCGCGCTGGGCCGGCACCGGTCCGGTGCTTCCTCGTGGCGTCAGACGGCCGCGGGCACCCGGGACGCGGGTGATCGTGCCCTTTTCGAGCAGAGCGAACAGGGCATTTACGGCGCGCGTGCCGTGGTCCGAAACATCACGAGCCATCGCTGTAAGGGCCGGATGGACAACCTGGCAATAATACGAGTCGTCCCAGGCGACGAGGGACAGGTCATCGGGTATTCGTAGTCCCATCTCCTGTGCCACGCCAAGCCCGGCGACGGCCAAAACGTCATTGTCGAAGATGATCGCGGTAGGTGGTGAAGGCTCAGTCAGGAGCTGCCGGGTCGCGCTTGCTCCGCTCTCTTTTGTGTAATCAGTCGACAGCACGTAAGCCGAAAGCTTCAGCTCGCTGGCGACGCGGGCAAATGCCTCTCCGCGGGCCTCGGTGTAAGAAAGCCCGGAGATACCAGCGACGCGAGCAATACGGCGGTGACCGAGGCGAGCAAGGTAACGCACTACCTCTGACACTTCGGAGTCGTCCTCGATCCAAACGGCTGGCAGTCCGCCGACGCCCCGGGGACCTCCGACCACGACCGCCGGGACTCCGAGCCGCTCAAGTTCGGCGATCCTGGGGTCGTCCAGACGTAAATCAACGACGAGGACGCCGTCGACCCGCCGCTCGGCCCACCACCGCCTGTAGACGGCGATCTCGGCATCGATGTCCGCGACGACATGCAACATGGNNTGAGCGCGGTCTCGATGCCGGCGATCAGCTCAATGAAGTACGGAACGGCGGCCAGGCTGCGCGCCGGGCGGGCGATGATGAGCCCACAGGCGTCGGCGCGTGCCGCTGAAAGCGATCGGGCCGCCTTGTGGGGGTACCACCCGAGATCGTCAGCAAGCTGGAGGATCCGCCGCCGGGTGGTATCGGAAACACCAGGACGACCGTTGAGGGCGCATGACACGGCCCCCTTGGACACGCCGGCCTTGGTGGCGAGATCGGCCATCGTGATCCGGCGACCCCTGCTAACGAAAGCGTTAGGCCTGTCCCGGGAGGACGGCGGGGGCGCGGGGAGGGCCATGCCCCACGGTACCAACTGCCAAGAAGCGAAGACTGCTACCGACCACACAGCCTACCGTCCGCGTCTGCGCTCGAGGCGCCGCAGCGCCAGGTCGGACCGGACGGCTTCGGCGGCCGCCACCGCGACTGGCGCCCGGGCCTTCCCCTGCCGCAACGGGCCCACGGCCTCAAACGCTAACCCAATCGATCAACTGACTCTAGCGAGTAGCACCACAACGAGACAAGACGGCTGAAGGTCTGATCAACCACTACCGGTTAGCCACGCGACCCGGCCAGCCAAAGTTTTTCCTGCTGCCGCAAAGAAGCTCTTGACACTTAATCGTTCTAGTAGTTTACTATCCGCTAGGGCTCTCGGATGCACCACAAGCGTTGGCGAGATGAAGGGGTTTCGGCTCGTCCGGAGGCCCGGTGTCGCGCCGAAAAGGGGGGTTTTTGGTGGCAGGTGCTTGGCATCGTACGCCTTCGATCGGAACGAAGCCTTGGATCGGAGCTAACTTCTGGTCCCGTACGGGCGGCCCTCGGATGTGGGCGCGCTACGACGGCCGGGTTGTCCGTGAGGAGCTCGCCGTCCTCGCTGCCCACGGGTGCAACGTCACCCGCTCCTTCTGTTACTGGCCCGACTTCGTGCCGGCGCCGGGGGAACTGGACGAGCAGGTACTGGACCGGTTCAGTGACTTTCTCGAGGCTCACTCAGAAGCGGGCCTGGGGACGATACCCACCTTCATCGTGGGGCACATGTCCGGGGAAAACTGGGATCCATCGTGGCGCAACGGTAGGGATCTGTACCGCGACGTTTGGATGGTGGCCCAACAGGCTTGGTTTGCTTC
>PMLI01000138.1 GCA_003158835.1 Acidimicrobiaceae bacterium | reverse complement strand
ACGCTGATATTCGTGCTGACGGCGGGGGGCCCGGGGGAGGAGAGCCAGACGACGCCTCTGTACATCTATCAGCAGGCACTCCAGCTTTACGACATCAGTTACGGCACGGCCATGTGCATAGTCCTGCTCCTGATCGGTGCGCTGTTCTCGATCGTTTACATCAAGCTCATCCGGGTGGAGGAAATAGCGTGAGCGGGGCCCTGACCATCAGCGAACCCCGGGTCGTCCACCCGGCCCGGACGGCCCGTGGCCGTTTCCACATCACCTCGCCTCGGGCCACGATGGCGCGCCTCAGCGCCTACGGCGTCCTGGTCCTGGTGGCCCTCTTCTTTATCACACCACTGCTCTGGCTCGTCCTGGCCGCGTTCGAGCCTCAGGCCAGTGTGGGTGCCAGCGTCCCCCTGGTGCTCTCGTTCAGCAATTTTGCCAAGGTCCTCAATTGGAACGCCACTTTCAAGCCCCTCCTGAACTCGGCCATCCTGTCAGGAGGGACGGCGTTCATCACGGTCGTCGCCTCGCTGTTCGCCGCCTACCCGCTGTCGCGCTACAACATGCGCTTCCGCCGGCCCTTCCTGTACACCATCGTGTTCACCACAGGCTTGCCCATCACCGCCATCTTGGTGCCCGTGTACTCGATGTTCGCCCGCTTCAACCTGGTCGACAGCGTGCCGGCGGTCATCTTGTTCATGACGGCGACGTCGTTGCCATTCGGTATATGGCTGATGAAGGGGTTCATGGACGGGGTCCCGCTCGACCTCGAGCAGGCGGCCTGGGTGGACGGGGCGACCTGGGTCCAATCGCNNATACTGATGGCGCCGGGCATCGTGGTCATCACGATCTTCACGTTCGTCAGCCAATGGGGCAATTTCTTCGTCCCGTTCATCCTGCTGCAGAGCACGAGCAAACTTCCGGCCTCGGTCAGCATCTACCAGTTCTTCTCCCAGTACGGCCAGACCGACTACGGGCAACTGGCGGCCTTCTCGATCCTCTATACGCTGCCTGTGGTGGTGCTGTGGCTGGTGCTGTCCCGGTTCCTCCGGGGTAATTTCACTTTCGCGGGTGCAGTAAAAGGCTAAAGGCTCAGGAAGGAAGTTCCATGCACGACGATCACGCCAGGACGGAGTACCGGGTCAACAGCGCCCTGGAGAAGCGCTTGCGGCCCCGGGTGTGGGCCGAGCGCCGAGCCTGCGACGTGGCCGTTTTCGCGTGCGGTGCCCCGGTGCCGGTAGCCGAGGCGCGGGCGGCCGCCTACGTGCCCATCGAACGGGGAACGCCCTGGGGAGCGCCGTGGTCCACGACGTGGTTCCGGATCTCGGGCCAGGTCCCGCCCGAATGGGCGGGCCGGAGGGTCGAAGCCGCCATCGACCTTGGTTTCGATGACCGGAACCCCGGGTTCCAGGCCGAGGGGCTGGCGTTCAGCCCGGAGGGCGTCCCCATCAAGGGGCTGTCTCCCCGCAACAAATGGCTCTCGGTCGACCAGGTGCGGTCGGGGCCCCCCGCCACGTGGACCTGCTTCGTGGAAGCCGTCGCCATGCCCGGCATCATGGCCGCCCGCAGCATAGACGACCCGTTCCGGCCCACCGGCCTGGGCGACCCCGCCACTGCCGGTTCAACCCCCTTGTACACGCTCGCCGGGGCCGATCTGGTAGTGGTCGACGAGGAGGCCCGAGGCCTGGCCCTTGACGTCGAGGTCCTGCTCGGGGTCATGGGCCAGTTAGCGCTCACCGACCCACGGCGCCACGAAATCCTGCGGGCCCTGGAACGGTGCGTGGACTCCTACGACCTGGCCGCGGATCCCGGCGCCGCCCGGGAAGCTCTGCGGGACGTCATGGCGGCGCCGGCCGCTCGTACCGCCCACCACATCTCCGCCGTCGGCCACGCCCACATCGACTCGGCCTGGCTCTGGCCGGTCCGGGAGACGGTCCGCAAGTGTGCCCGCACCTTCTCCAACGTCGCGGCGCTGGGCGAGCAGTACCCCGAGCTCGTCTTCGCCTGCTCGCAGGCCCAGCAATGGTGGTGGATGAAGCAGCACTACCCGGCCATCTTCGACGGGATGAAAGCGCAAGTGAAGACGGGCCAGGTCGTCCCCGTGGGCGGCATGTGGGTCGAGCCCGACACCAATGTGACGGGCGGGGAGGCGCTGGTCCGCCAGCTCGTGTTCGGGAAACGGTTCTTCCTGTCGGAGCTGGACGTGGAGACCGAGGATGTGTGGCTGCCGGACTGTTTCGGCTACTCGGCCGCCCTTCCTCAGCTCATCCTCCTGTCGGGGTCGCGCTGGTTCCTTACCCAGAAGATTTCCTGGAACGACACCAACAAGTTCCCCCATCACACCTTCTGGTGGGAGGGCATCGACGGCAGCCGGGTGTTCACCCATTTTCCCCCCGTCGATACTTACAACGCCGAGCTCTTACCGTCCGAGATGGCCCACGCCGCTGGCAACTACGCCGAACGCGGGTACGGGACGCGCTCGTTGGTGCCCTTTGGTTATGGGGACGGAGGTGGGGGACCGACCCGGACGATGATGGAAAGGGCCCGCCGCCTCGCCGATCTGGACGGGTCGCCCCGGGTCGCCATCGAGGCGCCTTCGAAGTTTTTTGCCGCCGCTCAGGCCGAGTACCCCGATGCGCCGGTCTGGTCGGGCGAGCTCTACCTCGAGCTGCACCGGGGCACGCTCACCAGCCAGGTCGAGATAAAGCAGGGTAACCGCCGGTGCGAGCACCTGGCGCGCCAGGCCGAGCTGTGGTCGGCCGTGGCCCTGATGGCAGGCCGGTCGGAGTACCCGTACGACGAGCTGGAGGAGATTTGGCGGGACATCCTGCTCAACCAGTTCCACGACATCCTCCCCGGGTCGTCGATCGCCGTGGTCAACGACGAAGCCGTCGCCAGCCATGCCAGGAGCGCGGCGGGCCTGGAGGCGCTCATCGAGAGGGCCATCTCCGCCCTGTGCGGCCACGGCGATGTGCCGGTGGCGTTCAACGCCGCGCCCCATGCGCAGGGCGGGGTCCCCGCCCTGTCCGCCGCCGCTGTGGCCCCAAGCCCCGCTGTGGCCCGGGTCAGCGGTGAAGCCGGCGCCGGCGGTGGGCTCGGCCTCGAAAACGACCTGATCAAGGTGGAACTTGACGCCGACGGCCACATCATCTCCTTGGTGGACCTGGTGGCGGGGCGGGAGGTCATCCCTCCCGGCTCTCGCGCCAACGTCCTCCAGCTCCATCCGGATGTCCCCAACCGCTGGCCGGCCTGGGACGTGGACGCCTTTTACCGCCGCGTCCGCCAGGACCTCGGTTCTCCGCAGGGCATCACGGTCCTGTCGAGGGGACCGCAAGAGGCGGCCGTTCGGGTCGATTACGTCTTCGGCTCTTCCCGGGCCGCCCAGACCTTGCGATTGGCGGCCGGTAGCAAAGAACTCGTGGTCGAGACCGAACTGGACTGGCACGAGCACGACCGCATGCTGAAAGTGGCAATCCCCGTCGATGTGCACGCCGACGTTTCGTCGTCGGAGATCCAGTTCGGGCACGTGCAGCGGCCCACCCATACCAACACTTCCTGGGACGAAGCCCGGTTCGAGTTCGTGGCCCACCGCTTCGTCCACGTAGGGGAGGCCGGCTATGGCGTGGCGGTGGTCAACGACGGGATATATGGCCACGAGGTCGTGGCCATACCCCGCCCCGGTGGGGGAAGGGCCACCCTGGTGCGGTTGTCGCTCCAGCGCAGCCCCGATTTCCCCGATCCCCGGGGCGAAAACGGGCTCCACCACTTCCGCTATGCCATCGTCGCCGGCGCCGCCATGGCCGACGCCGTGCGGCACGGGTACCACTTCAACCTTCCCTTGCGGACGGCGCGGGCCGAGGGCGAGATCGGGCCGGTGGTGGCGTTCGACAACGAGGCGGTGGTGGTCGAGGCGGTCAAGGCCGCCGACGACCGTTCCGGAGATCTGGTCGTGCGTTGCTACGAGTCCCTCGGAGGCAGGGCCGCCACCACGGCGACGGCAGGCTTCAGGGTCCGCCGCGCCACGCTGACCGACCTGTTGGAGCGTCCCCTGGAGGACCTCGACGTCGGATCCGGCCACCGGGTGTGCTTGGAACTCAAGCCGTTCCAGGTCGTGACCCTGCGATTGTCGCCGGAGAACTCATCATGAGGATCGGGATCATCGGGGTCGGCCGCATCGGAGCCTTGCACGCCGGGACGCTGCATTCGCTGGCCGAGGTGGGCGAGCTCGTAATCGTCGACGCCGATACGGCCCGGGCGCGACAGTTTGCCTCTGAGATGGGAGCGGGCTGGGCCGGGAGCTGCGACGACCTGCTCCGCGACGGTGTCGACGGCCTCGTCATCGCCACGCCCACGGACACCCATGCCGCCCTCATCCGGGCCGGAGCCGAGGCGGCCGTCCCCGTCTTCTGCGAGAAGCCGGTGG
>PMLI01000203.1 GCA_003158835.1 Acidimicrobiaceae bacterium | reverse complement strand
TCGATCGAGGATCTGGCCCAGCTGATCTACGACTTGAAAAACGCCAATCCCCGTGCCCGCATCAACGTGAAACTGGTGGCGGAGACCGGGGTCGGCACCGTCGCCGCCGGGGTGGCCAAAGCCCACGCCGACGTCGTGCTCATCTCCGGTCACGACGGCGGCACGGGGGCCTCGCCCATGAGCTCGACCAAGCACGCCGGCGGGCCTTGGGAACTCGGTCTGGCTGAGACGCAGCAGACGCTGTTGCGCAACGGGCTGCGGGACCGGGTCGTCCTGCAGGCCGACGGGTCCATGAAGACGGGCCGGGACGTCGTGGTGGCGGCCCTGCTGGGGGCGGAGGAGTACGGGTTCTCGACCGCGCCCCTCGTCGTCGAGGGCTGCATAATGATGCGCGTCTGCCACCTCGACACCTGCCCCGTGGGCGTGGCCACCCAGAACCCCGAGCTGCGCAAGCGGTTCAGCGGTACGCCCGAGCTCGTGGTCAATTTCTTCGAGTTCGTGGCCGAAGAGGTGAGGGAGTGGCTGGCCGGGATGGGCTTCAGGACAATGGAGGAGGCCATCGGCCACACCGAGGTGCTGGCGGCCGTGGTCCCCCTCGATCACCCCAAAGCCGCCAGTGTCGACCTTTCCCGCATCCTTGTCCCGCCTCCCTCGGGTGTGCCGCTGACGTGCGTGCACAAGCAGGACCACCGGTTGGGCAACACTCTGGACCACAAGTTGATCGAGGCCTGCCGGGCCGCGCTGGACGACGGCAGCACCGTGCGGGGCTCGTGGCGCGTCGCCAACTCCAACCGGGCCGTGGGCACCATGCTCGGTTCCGAGGTGACCCGCCGTTACGGGGAAGCGGGCCTGCCCCCGGGCACGATCGAGATCGAGCTCACCGGTTCGGCCGGGCAGAGTTTCGGGGCCTTTCTGCCTCCGGGGGTGACCCTGCGCCTGTTCGGTGACGCCAACGACTATCTCGGCAAGGGGCTGTCCGGGGGCCGCATCATCCTGCGGCCCGCGCCCGACGGGCCCGACGGCTTCGTGGCCGAGGCCAACATAATTGCCGGGAACGTGATCGGTTACGGCGCCACCAGCGGGGAGATCTTCATACGGGGCGTGGTCGGCGAACGCTTCTGCGTGCGCAATTCGGGTGCCGTGGCCGTGGTGGAAGGCGTGGGCGACCACGGTTGCGAGTACATGACCGGAGGCCGGGTCGTGGTGCTCGGGCCCACGGGGCGCAACTTCGCGGCCGGCATGTCGGGAGGTTTTGCCTACGTGTACGACCCTCACGGCCGCTTTTCCTCCCGCGTCAACCACGGGATGGTCGAACTGGGCCCCCTGGACGACGGCGACGCCGCCTGGTTGGCCGGTGTCCTGGGCCGCTATGGGGCCGAGACGGGCTCGGAGGTGGCGGGCCGGTTGCTGGCCGCCACCAGCGGCTACCTGGCCTCGTTCGTCAAGGTGGTGCCCAGCGATTACCGCCGGGCGCTCGAGTCCGCCCGGGCCCCGGCGGCCACAACGGCCCCACCCGGGACGGGCGCCACGACGGAGATGGCAACGGCACGTGGCTGACCCGGACGGCTTTTTGAAGTTCAAGCGCCAGGACCCCGAGCACCGTCCCGTGCACCTGCGGGTCCGGGACTGGGGCGAGATGTACGAGCCCATGGGCCCGGAGCACCTGGCCGCCCAGGCGTCGCGCTGCATGGACTGCGCCATCCCGTTTTGTAACAGCCTCTCCGGCTGCCCGCTCGGGAACCTGGTCCCGGACTGGAACGACCTCGTGTACCGGGACCGCTGGCGGGACGCCATCGAGCGCCTGCACGCCACCAACAATTTTCCCGAGTTCACGGGCCGGATGTGCCCGGCCCCGTGCGAGAGCGCCTGCGTGCTCTCCATAAACGACCAGCCCGTCACCATAAAGCAGATCGAGAAGGAGATCGTCGATCACGCCTGGGCCCATGGCTGGGTCACGCCCCTGCGCCCCAGCGTGCACACGGCCAAGAACGTGGCCGTGGTGGGCTCGGGGCCGGCCGGGATGGCCGCCGCCCAGCAGTTGACCAGGGCCGGCCACCAGGTCGTCGTCTACGAACGCGACGACCGGCCGGGCGGCCTTATCCGCTTCGGGATACCGGACTTCAAGATGGACAAGGCGCTCCTGGACCGCCGGGTCGAGCAGATGCAGGCCGAGGGCACGGTCTTCGAGTGCGGCGTCGACGTCGGCGTCGACCTCTCCGTCGAGGACCTGCGGGCCGGCTACCACGCCGTGGTCCTGGCCATTGGCGCCCCGTGGCAGCGGGACCTCGAGATCGCCGGCCGTCACCTCGACGGCGTGCACCTGGCCATGGACTATCTGGTCCCGTCCAACCGCGTCCAGGCCGGGCTCCTGGCCCGGACGCCCATCGACGCCGCCGGCAAGAAGGTGATAATCATCGGCGGCGGCGACACCGGGGCCGACTGCCTGGGCACCGCCCACCGCCAGGGGGCGGCTTCGGTCCACCAGTTCGACATCCACGAGCAGCCCCCCCAGGAGCGCCACGACAGCACCCCGTGGCCGCTGTGGCCCCTGGTGCTGCGGGGCTCGCTGGCGCACGAGGAGGGCGGCCACCGGGTTTTCGCCGTCCAGACGGACTCCTTGCTGAGCGACGGGAACGGGCGCGTCAAGGGCCTGCAGGCCCACCGCGTCCAGGAGGTGGCCCGACGCCTGTACCGCGACGTCCCCGACAGCGAGCTCGAGCTCGAGGGCGACCTCGTCCTGCTGGCCATAGGCTTCCGAGGGCCCGACCGCCAGCTGGTCGACAAGCTGGGCGTGGAGATGGCCGAGGGGGGCACGATCGCCCACGACGGCGGGTGGGCCACCAACATCCCGGGCGTGTTCGCCTGCGGCGATGCCGCCCGGGGGGCCAGCCTCATCGTCTGGGCCATAGCCGAAGGGCGGGCGGCGGCGGCCGCGGCCGATCGCTACCTGGTCGGCGAGACCCTGCTCCCCGCCGCCCTGTAACCCGGGCCGGGTAGCCTCCGGGCCGCGGCCGGTATCCTGCAGCCGTGAAGGTCGCTTACTATCCCGCCCGCCCCGGGGAGCCCAGCCTGGCCGACCTGGGCTATGCCGGCCCGGGGGCCGGCACCGTGGTCACAATCGGGGCGTTCGACGGCGTGCACCTCGGGCACCGCCGCCTCATCGAGCGGGTGCGCACCGCGGCCGCCGAGATCGGCGCCCTCTCGGTCGTGGTCACCTTCGACCGGCCCCCCGCCAGCGTGGTGCGGCCGGGCTCGGCCCCGTCGCTGCTCACCGACCTCGACCAGAAGCTGTCCCTGCTGGCCGCCACCGGGACCGACATCACCCTCGTCCTGCACTTCGATGCCCAGCGAGCAGCCGAGCCGGCCGAGGAGTTCGTGGCCGAAGTCCTGGTGGGGTGCCTCAACGTCCGGGCCGTGGTGGTGGGCCACGACTTCCATTTCGGCCGCAACCGGGAAGGCGATGTCGCCCTGCTCCAGCGCATGGGCGCCCGGCTCGGCTTCGACGTGACCGGGATCCGCCTTTCTCGCTCCGGCCCGATCTCGGGCGCGGAGACGGAGGCGATCTCGTCGACCAGGATCCGCGGGCTGGTGGGCGCGGGCGACGTCGGGGCCGCAGCCCGCCTGCTGGGCCGCTGGTACCAGCTCCGGGGAATAGTGGGCCACGGCGACAAGCGGGGGCGCGAGCTCGGGTTCCCCACCGCCAACCTCGAAGTCGACCAGGAGATGCAGCTGTGCGCCGACGGCGTGTATGCCGGCTGGTACCTGCGCCCGGACGGGACCCGCCACCAGACCGCCGTCTCGGTGGGCCGCCAGCCCACTTTCTTCGCCTCCCGGCCCTACTCCCTGGTCGAGGCGCACCTGCTGGACTTCCAGGGCGACCTGTACGACGAAATGGGCACCGTGGAGCTGGTCGCACAGCTGCGGGGCCAGGTGAAGTTCGGGTCCGTGGAGGCCCTGATCGACCAGATGACCGTGGACGTGGCGCAGACCAGGCGGGCCCTGGCGGGCGCCTCGGCGGTCTGAACCGGGACGGGAGCGGGACGGGAGCGGGACGTGGGGTACCTGCTCCGGCGCGGTTAGCTGCTAAGATCGCCCGTGGCGTTGTGGCACTGCAGCCGCTCAGTTGCCCGAAAGAAGCTTCGGGGCCTGCGAGGGGGCGGGAGCAGCGCCTTGTCCGTTGTAAAGCCAGCCCACTTCAAGGACCTACCAGCATGGCCGAAAAGGCAGTGACAATCGGGGCCTACCGCCTCCATGAGACCGACACGGGTTCGCCCGAGGTTCAGGTTGCCCTGCTGAGCGAGAGGATCGCTCATCTGACAGAGCACCTGAAGGTCAACAACCACGACCATCACTCCCGCCGTGGGCTGATGGTGCTCATCGGGCGCCGTCGCCGGCTCCTCGACTACGTCCGTAACAACGACGTCGAGCGGTACCGGGACCTGATCGGGCGCTTGGGGCTGCGCCGCTGACTTAGAACGGGCTGGGGGCAGGCTGTCGTCAGCTGCCAGTCGAGGGCTTCCTACCAGGGCTGAACACCGCTTCGGGGAGGTCGTCCACTGACAACTGGCTCAGCCCCGTTCCCCGGCCAGGAGCCTTCGACTGCCGGAGGCTCCCGTATTGTGGCCACCGGCGTTGCCGGCGGCCACAGCCCGAAAGGAGAACACCACCTATATGGGGGAGCCTTGTTCCGTTTCAGCGCCGGTCTCCGGCACTGACAAAACCATCAGTTTCGAGACGGGCCTACTGGCCCAGCAGTCCCAGGGAGCCGTTGTCGCCCGCATAGGCGACACCATCGTTCTGGCCACGGCCAACGCCGCCGCACACGCCCCCGAGGGCATCGATTTCTTCCCGCTGACCGTCGACGTCGAAGAGCGGATGTACGCGGCCGGCAAGATACCCGGCTCGTTTTTCCGCCGTGAGGGCCGGCCCACCGAGAGCGCCATACTCACGGCCCGGCTTATCGACCGGCCCCTGCGGCCCTCGTTCGCCGACGGTTACCGCAACGAGACCCAGGTGGTCATCACCGTCCTGGGCGCCGACCAGACCAACCCCCATGACGTGCTGGCCATAAACGCGGCCAGCGCCGCGCTCATGATCTCGGGCCTCCCCTTCGAGGGCCCGATCGGGGCGGTCCGGGTCGCCTATTCGCAAGCCGGCGAATGGCTGGCCCATCCGACGTACCAAGAAGGCGACGACTCGACCTTCGAGCTGGTCGTGGCCGGTCGGGCCCTGGCGGACGGGGACGTGGCCGTGATGATGGTCGAAGCCGGTGGGACCGAACGGGCGTGGACCTATTACGCCGGCGGGGCCCCCAAGGTGACCGAAGAAGTGATCGCCGAGGGCCTGGAGGCGGCCAAGCGCTGGATCAAGGAGTCGATCGACCTGCAGCTCAAGCTCAGGGCCGAGGCCGGGTCGCGGGCGCCGCTGGCCTACGAGGCCCGGAAGGACTACGGCGCCGACGTCTACGCCCGGGTCGAAGCCCTGGGTACGGAGCGCCTGAGCAAGGTGACGACCATTTCGCTCAAATCCGAGCGCGAAGCCGCCCTGTCCGAGGTGACGCGGTCGCTGCTCGAGGAGATGTCGGCCGAGATGCCCGGGCGGGAACGGGAGATCTCCTCCGCCGTCCGCTCGCACACCAAGCACCTGGTACGCCAGCGCATCGTCAAAGAAGGCGTGCGCATCGACGGGAGGGGCACGCGCGACCTCAGGCCGCTCTCGGCCCGGGTGGGCATAATCCCGACCGCGCACGGCTCAGGCCTGTTCCAGCGGGGAGAGACCCAGGTCCTCAACTTCACCACCCTGGGGATGCCGCGCATGGACCAGATCCTGGACACGGTGGGCATCGACGAGAAGAAGCGTTACGTGCACCACTACATCATGCCCCCTTATGCCAACGGCGAGGTGGGACGGGTGGGCAGCCCCAAGCGCCGGGAGATCGGTCATGGCCTGCTGGCCGAACGCGCCCTGCTGCCGGTGGTGCCGTCGTTCGAGGAGTTCCCGTACGCGTTGCGCCTGGTGTCAGAGGTGCTGTCGTCCAACGGCTCCACATCCATGGCCTCGGTGTGCGCCTCCACGCTGTCGCTGATGGACGCCGGTGTGCCCATAAAGGCGCCGGTAGGGGGCATTGCCATGGGGCTCGTCAAAGACGGCGACAAGTTCGTCACCCTCACCGACATCCTCGGGGCCGAGGACGCTTACGGGGACATGGACTTCAAGGTGGCGGGCACGGCCGACTTCGTGACGGCCCTGCAGCTCGACACCAAGATCGACGGCCTGCCGGCGGCGGTGCTGGGCGACGCCCTGCGCCAGGCCCGGGAGGCTCGTCTGAGCATCCTCGAGGTCATGAACGCCGCCATCTCCGAGCCCCGGGCCGAGGTGCGTGACACGGCGCCCAAGATCGTGACGATCGAGATCCCGCTCGACAAGATCGGCGAGGTGATCGGGCCCAAGGGCAAGATGATCAACGCCATGCAGCAGGAGACGGGGGCCGACATCAACGTCGACGACAACGGCATCGTCGGCACTGTCACCGTGGGCGCCCGGGACGGGGCCGCCGTAAAGGAAGCCCTGCGGCGCATCGAGCTGATCCTCGACCCGCCCAAGGCCGAGATCGGCGCCACCTATCGGGGCAAGGTTGTCAACATCACCAAGTTCGGCGCCTTTGTCAACATCCTCCCCGGTCGGGACGGGCTGTTGCACATCTCCAAACTTTCCAAGCTGTCCCAGGGCAAGCGCGTCGAGCGCGTCGAAGACGTCTTGTCGTTGGGCGACGACCTCGACGTGCACGTCGACGACATCGACCCCGTGGGCAAGGTGTCGCTCTCCCTAGAGGAGGCGGCCGGCCCTCAAGCCGCCCCGCTCACTGCGGCCGCGCCCGCCGCGTCTGCGCCCGCCGCGTCTGGGCCCGACGGGGCCGGGACGGACAACCGGTACGAGACGGTCTCGTTCGAGGAGACCTGGGAGCAGGAAGCCCGTTCCGCCTTTGGCGACCTGGGCCCGGCCACATCCGAGGTGAGCGCGGGGGCCGCCGGTCCCGGTGCCGCCCCGTCCCGTAGCGCTGAGCCCCGGGGCCAGGGGCCGCGGCGCAACCCTCGCCGGCGTCACTAAAAAAGAGAGGCGCTGATGGTGCCGACCCCGGGGCTTTCCGCCCTCGAGGGGCTCAGGGATGTCGTGGAGACCACCGTCGTCGACGGAGGTCTCACGATCGTTACCGAGCACATGCCCGACGTGCGCTCGGTCAGCCTCGGGTTCTGGGTGGGGACGGGGTCGGTCGACGAGCCCGAGAGCCTGGCCGGGGCGTCGCACTTCCTCGAACACCTGCTCTTCAAGGGTACCGAGCAGCGCAGCGCCCGTGAGATCGCCGAACTGGTCGACGCCGTGGGCGGGGACATCAACGCCTTTACGACCAAGGAGCACACGGCCTTTTACGTGCGGCTCCTGGCCGAATCGGTCGACCTCGGCCTCGACATCCTCTCGGAGATCATCTGGGCCCCGGCGCTGCGCCCCGAAGAACTCGAGGCCGAACGCCAGGTCATCCTGGAAGAGATACTCATGCACGCCGACGAGCCGGCCGAAGAGGTGCACGACCTGTTCAATGCGGCCATGTACCCGGGCCACCCGTTGGGCCGGGACGTCCTGGGCCTGGAGGGCACGGTGCGCGCCGCCACCCGCGACCAGATCGCCCGGTTCCACCGCCGGCATTACCGGGCCGCCAACATCGTGGTCACGGCGGCCGGGCTGATCGAGCACGCCGCCATCGTGGACGGAGTGGTGAGCAGGCTGGAAAAGGCGGCCGGCGAAATCGGCCGGGACGCGCTGGCGGGGGGGAGCCGGCCCGGCCGGGAGCCACCGGCGGGCGCCGCCCAGCGGCGCCTGGTCGTAAAACGCCCCACCGAACAGGCCCACGTCATGGTCGGTATGCCCGGCTTCCACCGCAACCACCCGGACCGCCAGGTCCTCAACGTGCTCGACCACGTCCTGGGGGGAGGCATGTCGAGCCGGCTGTTCCAGACCATCCGGGAAGAGAGAGGGCTGGCCTACAGCGTCTACTCGTACCGCTCCGGCTACCAGGGATAATGCGACTTCGCCGTGTACGCCGGGACCGCGCCGGCCAAGGCCCCCGAGGTCCTGAAGCTGATCACCGAGGAGCTGGACAAGATGGCGGCCCGCGGCCCCAGCGAAGAGGAGCTCGGAGCGGCCCGCAGCCACATCCGGGGTGCCACCGCCCTCGGGCTCGAGGACTCGGGCGCCCGCATGAGCCGGTTGGGCCGGTCCCAGCTGGCTCACGACCGGGTGCCGCCCCTGGCCGAGATCGATGCCCAGATCGCGGCCGTGACCACCGATGACCTGGCCCGGGTGGCGGCCGAAGTGCTGGGCGGGCCCCGCAGCCTGGTGGTCCTGGGCCCCTTCGACGACGATGCCTTTCCCGAGTGGGACACGCGGGCCTGAAGATGCGGCGAGTGGGCACATGCTGCGAGTAGGTGTGTTCGGGGCCGGCGGCCGCATGGGTGGCGCCGTCTGCGCCGCCGTACGGGCCGACCCCGAGCTCGAGCTCGTGGCCGCCGTCGACCCGGCCTACGCCGGCACCCCCATCCCGGCTGCCGGCCTGGTGGCGGCGCCGGGCCCGGACGCCCTGGCCGAGGCGGGGGCCGAGGTCGCCGTCGATTTCACCGTCGCCGCCGCCGCGGCCGGCAATGCCGCCTGGTGCGCCACCCACGGTGTCCACGCCGTGATCGGTACGACGGGCTGGGCGGCGCCGGTCTTGGCCGAGCTGGCCCAGAGCTTCGGGCCGGGCCCGGCCAACTGCGTGTTCGCACCCAACTTTGCCATCGGGGCCGTGCTCATGATGCGCTTCGCCGAGCTGGCCGCCCCCTGGTTCGAGACCGTGGAAGTGGTCGAGCTGCACCACGACGCCAAGCTCGACTCCCCCTCGGGCACGGCGCTGTTGACGGCTCAGCGCATAGCCGCGGCCCGGGGGGACCGCCCCGCCGCCGGCCCCGCCGCCGGCCCCGTCGCCGGCTTAGGCCCGGGGCCCGG
>PMLI01000560.1 GCA_003158835.1 Acidimicrobiaceae bacterium | reverse complement strand
CCACGATCCCCGGCGTACTGGTCTGGCCTGTCATCGTGTTCTTCCCTCTCGGTGAGGGCCCGGCGCCTCGGGGAGCTGGCCGGCGGCTCGCAGCGCCTCCCGCCGCTCCTTCCACTCCTGCTCCATCACGGGAAGCCGCTCCACCAGGAAATCAGCGAACGCCGCCCACTCCAATAAGATCGCTCGCCGTTCGAGCGGGGCGTCGGCCAGGAGGCGAAGACCCTCTCGGGCCAGCTCGCCCTGCTCCCGGTACTCGGAGATGTCGAACCCCATCGCATTGGGCCCCGACATGTCGATGCGCACCCTGTCCATCCGCTCGCCCGCGGCCCGGGATCGCTGGATGAGCCGGAGGGTCTCCAGCGTGTTGACCGCGCCGGCGATGGCGCTCCGGCTCGCCAGCAGGGCGTCGGCGAGCTCGCTGATGGTCTGCTCGCGGGGGTCGCAGAGCGTCAGGTACCCGATCAGCCGGCCCGCCATCGGGGCCATCCCGAACCGACGGGCGTAGAACCGGCCGGTGTGGTCGGCGAACGTGATCTCCTCGTCACTTGGCATGCCGACCACCCTACACAATCTCCTGCGATAACACACATTCGTAGCATTTCAGTGTGGTCATTCGCCCGTCGTCACCCCTAGAGCCACCCGCACAGGGACGAATAATCGATCTGGACGGACGCGGGGCGTTAGACCGCAGAGGAAGTGGGACGTCTCTACCGTTACTCAGCACGGCCGTGGTTCTCGTCGGACCATCCTGCGGCCTGCACGTCGGCTCGACCCTACGGCTGAGGGCGCGTCAGTCTCCGGAGACCCGCTTGTCGGTTGGTGCCACGTTCCTTAGCGGCACCCCGAATTCCGGATGCCGGGCGGGGTCACTTGACTGAGCGGGGGGTCACCTTGGGGTCATCCTCACTGAACAGGGGCCAAGATACCTGAGCCGTGACAAATCGCGAACCCTCAGGCGCCTCAGGCGCACCCTGAACTACTAACGATAATCGCAGTTCTCGTCTGTAGCTCGGGTGGCGCTACCGTTCCAGCTGGCCCGAAGGAGCCTTGCCGCTCGAACCGCCGGGTCCTCCCAAGGGGACGCCATCTATGGGCTGGGAGGGCGCGGTCCTGATCGCGTCTGGGCCCGGCAGGGGACGCCGGGCGTGGTCCTCGAACGTCGGGACGGCCGCCTCGTAGCGGTTGACGAACAAGGGGGACGAGATGAGGTAGTCCGCCGTGGCGCGATTGCAGGCGACGGCGACGTTCCAGACGACGGCAATGCGCAACAGCGCCTTCACGTCAGGGTCGTGGGGTTGCGGCTCGAGCGGGTCCCAGAAGAAGATCAGCACGTCAACGCCGCCTTCGGCGATCCGGGCCCCCAGCTGCTGGTCGCCGCCCAGCGGCCCACTCAACAGCCGAGTGGTCTCCAGCCCGACACGCTCCGCGATCAGCTCCCCAGTGGTACCAGTTGCGATGAGGTCGTGCGGTTGGAGGGTCCCACGGTTGTACGCCACCCAATCGAGCAGGTCGGCCTTCTTGTTGTCGTGCGCCACCAAGGCGACGCGACGGCGTTGGGCGGCCTTGGTGAGCAGGGCGGAGGTTATCGTGGCCATGACCCCAGTATGGGAGAGATCCACGCAGCGCACCGGCCCGTCGAGAGGTCACGGCCGCGGGAACTGGGCGGTAGGCAGTCCGCGAACTCCACTGCAGATAAGTTCGGTGCCACAGGAGCCTGGTGGATAGGCCTCCCCTGGGGGTGGTGGACCGACCTTGGGTGGCTCAGCCGGCGGGGCGGCAAACAAGCTGGCACGCTCGCTTTTGGTACCGCGCTACCCCTGAAGACGAACGCCCGCTCGGCTCGCCGACTGGGCCCGCTGGACGAGCGTAGGTGCCAGTGCACACCACCGCGCGTCCGGAGCTGCCGACAAGGAGCCGAACGGCCCTCGGGCTTATGCCTGACCTACGATGCGACGGGAGCACCGAGGGTGCCAACCTCTCGCGCACTGTCCTGGGAAAGGACCGGACGGCGCGCCCGGCCTCTCTGGGTCCCGCGGGGCAGCGCCAGCTGGTGCGGGGATCACCTTGACCATATATAAGGGCCACCGTATAATATAAGGGCCACCGTATACCGGGTGGCAGCGAAGGTAGTAGCCCACCCGCAGTCGTCGCCTGGTACCGCTCGCTGCGCCAAGATAGCTTGCCCGCTGCACAGATCCTGGCAGCGGGCGTGAACGTCGCGGTCGGGTACCTCGCACGCTCTGAGGTGGACGAGCTGAGAATGCTGCGTGCTGAGCGGGTGGTGTCCTCGCGCCACTAGCCGAAGATGTGGGAGCTGCGCTGCGCAGCACGGACCGAGGCCGGTCGCGAGGTCAACCTCCGGGTTCTGGCGGTGGTCGACGAAGGGTGGGAACGGTGCTGTTGGCGGGCGACAATACCGGGAACTGGAGGGGTGGTACGAGGCAGCAGTACCGAGCGCAGATGCGCTCTATGACGATTTCCTAAGGAGGTGCCAGTGAGCGACAACGAGTTCAAGGACTGGTCTGCTGGGCACTACCCAGGCCCAAGTGGCCGCGTCGATGGGTACCTACCAGTCACAGGTGAGCGAGATCGAACGGCGCCACGACGTCCTGGTCTCAACAGCACGGTCCTTCGTCGCAGCGCTGGCGGCTGACCTCAAGCTCGTGGCGAAGCTCCCCGACGGCCGACAGGTCGTGATCGACCTAGGCGAGATAGCGCAGGTTGCCTAAGTCGAGCGGTGCTGATGAACGTCTTGCCGCCGCGTGTTGCACAACGCAGCATTCGTGGCCGCCCTAAAGTTACACTGCTCTCAGCAGTCCAAATATAAGCTAAATTTGAATATTTGGAGGGAGGGGGTCACGTGTTTCAGTCAGGGACAGAAGCGGGGTCATTCCCCAACGGGTTCCTTTGGGGCGCGGCAACATCGGCGCAGNNACTCACCAGCCATATCGTTCACTCTTGCCGTGGCGCCGCTAACCAGCTCGACGAGTTCATCACCTGGCGCAAAGATGGATTCGACATCACGAAATGCCACCTCCCTTTGCCCTCCAGAGCTAGTCACGAAAAGAAGCCGCTGCCGGCCAGCGCTGCCCAGGCGCCACTGCAAGTGTTCGCCGTCCTGGTCGGACGCGACGAGCTTCGGCATAGCGCCCGAATCAGTTACCACGCGCCGCACGAAGCGCTCGAACTCAGTGTTCCGTTCCCTACTGTATGCGAGCCGCACGAATGTCCCTATAACGATCACATTCCCGCTGCCCCTTTTGACAGTGATAGCGACGGTTTCCCCATCGACTTTCGCGAGGGCAACGCCCTCTCCGGGCTCGAGCGCCTCAACCCAGGTCGCCGTGCCGAGGTGAAACGACTCTTCTTCGACACGAATTGACAACTTGGGCGACGTGATGACCCGCCGTCCTAAGGAATGGACGCCCAGCCGTCTGGCCAGCTCGCGCTCATCCGGATAGTGGTAGAAGCCCCGCTCGTCGTAGGCGCCGACTTCCGATTCAACGAGAAGGCTGCCCCCATTTTCAACCCAAGCAGCAATCCGCTCCGCAGCCACGGGGTCGACAATTAGTGCCCACGGCATCACCAGCAATTTGAGCCCGTCTAGCTCATCAAGATGCCCCGAATCAACCACCCTGTAAGGGACCTGGGTTCGCTCAAGCGCACGCAAGTAGCCCGATAGGCTGTCGCCTGCCTGTGCGCAAAGGTTTCCATACTGAGCCCAATCGAGGTGGTAATTGCGCTCCTCGAAGAACACCCCCACGCGTGGACGGTCCGGTATATAGGCGTCCAGTAACTCCGCGTGACGCCTCAGTACATCCCCCGTGCTCCGCAGGCCGGCCAGCCGCTCTTCCGACTTGCCGTCCGCGCCGGTGAGCCCGAACCCCGACGATTCCCCTCCAAACACCTCGTCGCGCCAGCACCAGAAGATCACCGCCTTAGCGCCGCGCCCGATCGCGTTCCATACCCACCTCTGCTGAACCGCTGCCGGCACCGCCTCGGTTACGTCAATCGCGTTACGCGCACTACCCCCTTGCAGCTCGCTAACCCACATCGGCTTCGATCGCACCGCCGACCCGACCGCCTCCAGCCTCGCCCCCAGATCAACCTCCGAGATCCCCTGCCAGATCGGGAAGTGCGACGAACCAAACCCGTCCAGCGCGTCGGCCAGGTCCCAGTCGTTCCCTCTCGCCAAGGCCTGTTCGAAGTTCTGCTCCCTGGTGAACAAGTTCGGAAGGCCACGCCCTGTAGAGAACACGCTCGGATTGCCGCAGTGGGCAACGACCAAGTGATCGGGATCGCCGGACTTCAGAGCCTGCCACCTGAACGCCGACTGCTCCGCAGCGCGAGCAGTTAGGAAGCCCTGAAACTCCATCAGGTCCGTGTACGGCCGGTCAGTGAACTTTCCGGGCCGAACGTCCTCCCACGACTGGTACCGCCTCTTCCACGCCGCGTTCAGACCATCAAGACCTCCGTAGCGACCCTCGAGATAGGAGCGGTAGGCACGAAGTGTGTGCTCGCAATAGCACACGAACCCGTCCGCCTGAACAGCCCACCGAGTTTCGTTCCAGCAGTCCCACGCAGCCAGGTTCGCGGTTCCCCGGTAGTGGGCAGCCACGGCCCGAAGGAACGCCCCCATGTGCTCCCTAACCAGCGGGTTGTCCGTACATCCACCTGGCGTCAACCCAACATTGCATTCTTTTCGCAGCGAGGAGATAACGCTCCGACCCATGTGGTCGACCATCGCAGAACCGGGCACGACACGATGGATCCAGAACGGGTGAATCTCCGCAACCGTACTGATAACCACCTTCAGGCCGACGGCCGCCGCCAAAGAAACGAGCTCATCGTAGTCATCCAAGCGGTACACGCCCGGCTCAGGCTCGATCCAACCCCAGCACGCCCACAGTTGGACCGTATCCAAACCCGACTCGCGCATCCGTTCCAGGTCGCCTTTCCAATGCCGAGCCTCCGGGAACGGCGGCCTGTAGTACTGCGTCCCAAATATCATTTGTTTCTCCCTTATCGCTTCTACCACACAAGAGATACAGCCAGTCAACATATCGCACAACACGCAACTCCATCGCAATTCTATTTCTTGTCCAGGACGTCCTCCACGGCCTCTTTGCGCCCCGTCTCACAAGATCGATAATAAGCGTCGCAAATCGCCATCGTCACTACACATCATCGTAACCCTGAGCCGGAGCCGTTCCCTCGTTCACCGCAGACACGAACGCTCTTACCATATCGGCGAATGGCGCTCAGCCCGGCTGTGGCGGCCGGCGCCTTATCGGGACGGTCTTCCAGCCTTCGGCTGCCTCACTGAGCGGCAGCGGCCCCGGCTTGCCTTCTTGCTGCTGCCCGCGAGTGCACGGAGCGAACGGCCCTCGCTCGGTATCGGGTAGCGGGTTCGAGACCTGCCGGGGGCGCGCGCGAATGACCTGTTCAGGGCCGCCTGGGACTCGAGGAGAGTGAAGACATCAAGGACGTCACCGAGCTGGCCCGTCGCCTGTGGCGCGACGACCTGCCCGAAGCCAGGGTGGCCCGGCCCGAAGTCCGAGAGCTGAGAGAACTCGTCCGCGACCGCGCCGAGCTCGTCGCCCTGCGCACCTCAGCCAAGATCCAGGTCCTGTCAACGACCACGGGGTGATGGCGAAGCAAGAGATCCTGCCGCAGTTAGACGACATGTTCGGCCCCGGCGGCCAGGTGCTGCTGGACAAGATACCCCTGGACCAGCCTTAACGCCACCGGTTGGGCTCGCTGCGCCGGCTGATCGAGGTCTTTGACGACGAGATCGACATCGCCGAGAGCCAGGTGCACAAACGCCTGTCTCGTCACCGTGGGTATAGAGCCATCCAGGCGCTGCACGGTGTGAGGAGCGTCACAGCTGCCATATTCGTGGCCGAGATCGCCGGCATCACCCGCTTTAGCGACGCCCGTCAGCTGTGCAGCTGGGCCGGTCTTGCCCCGTTGCACCACGAGTCCGACGACAAGGCCCATAGTGGCCACATAACCAAGCGGGGCTCGACGCTGGTGCGCTGGGCGGCAGTCGAAGCTGTCGTGCGTTACCACGGAGGAGCGCCCATAACCTTGGCGTTCATGCGCATCCAGGCCCGCCGGGGCACGTCCGTCGCCCGGGTGGGGGCGGCCAGGAAATTGCTCACCCTGGTCTTTTTTACGGGCTGCGTGACGGTGAGGTCCGCTGCCTGACAAAGAAGGCCGCTTGAACAAGGTCTGGGCACAGCCAAGGTGCGAGCACGAGTATCGACGTGGCCCCCTGTAAGGCGCGGCCGACTAACTGAATGTGCCCACCTGGCTGTGCCCGGAACTCACCATGCACCTACCAACGGGACGGAGGAATGTCAGGCAGCCGGGCCCCCGGCCTGCCCGCCCAGATATCGGGCACGGTGACGTCACTGTGGTGCCCGTCAACCTCATAGGCGACCAGGGAGCCCCTGACGGGGCTCGGCTGCCAAGTATGGCTGGCGGCAAACCAACTCCGGGACCGTCAAGGCTGCCCCCACGGGCGGGCCTAGTGGCCCGGCCTTGACCGCCCCTCCCTCGGGCCCGGCCTCAGGCTAAGCCCTGTTTAGGCGCAGCCCAAGCCTGGCCGCCCCAACGCCACCACTCCATAACCGGAGGTTCTGGCGGGAGCCGCGCCCGCCAAACCTCGCGTGCCGGGACGCTACCTCCCGACGTGAGTGTTGCGCGACTGCCGGAGCTCGACCTAAACGAGGAGCTGAACTTCCCCCCTCCGGCCGG
>PMLI01000338.1:4306-5042 GCA_003158835.1 Acidimicrobiaceae bacterium | reverse complement strand
CGGGCGGCCACCTGAGGCCCGGCCTACAGACCGGCTACTGCAACGACACCGGCGGGGGGTGGTCCCTCGCCTTCGCCGCCCACCAAAGCCAGCTCCACTACGTGCCCGACGCCCTGGTCGACGAGGCGGCCGTGCTCGTCGAGCCCCTAGCCTGCGCCGTCCACGCCGCTTTGCACCGGCGCGCCCTGGGCCCGGCCGGGGCCGGAGCGGATCTGACCGTGGTCGTCATAGGCGCGGGCACGCTCGGGCTGGGCACGATCGCCGCCCTGGCCCACTTCCGCGACGACGTCACCCGCATCGTCGCCGTCGCCAAGCACGCCCACCAGAAGCAATTGGCCACGCTCCTGGGCGCCACCTCGGTGGCCGAGCCGGGCGAGCTACGCCGGGCTGTGCGCCGGGCCACCGGCTCGTGGATCCTCGACAGCGGGCAATTGTCCGGGGGTGCGCCCGTGGTCATCGACTGCGTAGGCAGCCCCGCATCGCTCGGCGACGCTCTGGCAGTCACGGCCCCGGGCGGCGCCGTGGTGCTGGCGGGGATGCCAGCCCCCGCCCATATCGACCTGACGCCCCTGTGGCAGCGCGAGGTCTGCGTCACCGGCTCCTATACCTACGGCCCGGAGCCGGCGGCCGGTGGCCGCCACAGTTTCGACCTAGCATTCGAGCTGGCCGAAAGGGTGGGCGTGGAGCGGTTGCTGTCGGCCACCTACCCGCTCGAACGGGCCGCAGAAGCCATAGA
>PMLI01000338.1:2004-4297 GCA_003158835.1 Acidimicrobiaceae bacterium | reverse complement strand
CTGGAACGCCTGCCCGCCGAACGCAGCCGGGTGGTGTACGCCCCCGAAGCGCTGGCGCCGCTGGCTGACCCCGACGCTGCCATCCGCCAGGCACTCCTGGCGCCGCTCGGCAACAGTGCCCCGTTGCCCGATTTACTGCGGGCCGGCATGCGCCTGACGATTGCCTTCGACGACCTATCCCTGCCTTTGCCACCGATGCGCCGGCCCGACAACCGCCAGCGCATCATCGAAGCGGTGCTGGACCTCGCCGCATCCGCCGGTGTCGACGACGTCGTCCTCATAGCTGCCCTGGGCCTGCACCGGCGCATGACCGATGCCGAGCTCCGCCACGCCGTGGGAGACCGGATCTTCGATGCCTTCGCCCCCCACGGCCGGCTCCTCCAGCACGATGCCGAGGACCCCGCCGCCCTCGTCATGGTGGGCAAGACCGACAAGGGCGAGGACGTCGAGGTCAACCGCAGGGTGGCCGAGTCGGATCTGCTCGTCTACGTCAACATAAACCTGGTCCCCATGGACGGAGGGCACAAGTCCACCGCCACCGGGCTCATGAGTTACCGCAGCGTCCGCCACCATCACAACGTGCACACCCTCCGGCACAGCCGCTCGCTCATGGACCGGCCCAATTCCGAGCTGCACTCCTCGGCCTGGCGCATCGGGCGCCTGCTCGGCCAGCACGTGAAGATCTTCCAGATAGAGACGACCCTCAACAACGACGCCTTCCCATCTCAAATGGCCTTCCTGCAAAAGCGCGAGTGGGAATGGAACGTGCGCGACAGGGCCAGCTTCGTCGCCGCCAGCCGGGGCCTCTCCGTGCTCAGCCCGGCCACCCGCAGGACGATATTCCAATCGGTCCTCGGGCCCCATCAGATGACAAGCGTGCAAGCGGGCGAAGTCGAAGCCGTTCACACCGCCACCATCGCCAACCTTCATCGCCAGCAGATCGTGGACGTGGAGGGCCAGAGCGACGTCGTGATCTTCGGGTTGCCCCACATAGGTCCCTACAACGTCAACTCGATCATGAACCCGCTGCTGGTCATGTGCATGAGCCTGGGCTATTTCTTCAACTTCTACATCGGCAAGCCCCTCGTGCGCCCGGGCGGCGTCGTCATCGTGTCGCACCCGACGCCGTGGGCCTTCCACCCCGTGCACCACCCTTCCTATATCGACTTTTTCGATGAGGTGCTCTCGGTCACCACCGATCCTGTGGAGATCGAGAAAGTGTACGAGGAGCGCTTTGCCACCGACGAGTGGTACCGGCACCTGTACCGGACGAGTTACGCCTACCACGGCGTACACCCGCTGTACATGTGGTATTGGGGCGCCCACGCCCTCGAGTACACCGGGAGCACCATAATCGTCGGCGGCAACCGCCGCGCCGTGCGGCGAATGGGTTTCAGGCCGGCGACGACTCTGGCCGACGCGCTCGAGATGGCTGAGGACCGGGTCGGCCGGGACCCGACGATCACCTATTTCCGTTGCCCGCCCGTAATGCTGGCCAATGTCCANNCCAGGAAGGGACCGGACTTGAGGGCGCAGCTGCGGCGGCCCCTCCCGTTCCCGTTCGGTGCTCCGGCCTGGCCGGCGGCGGTCCCCCGGCCCCGCCAGCCCTCCGAGCTCGGTGTCAATTACGACACCGATTGGGCGCGGCGCTACCCGGTCCGCCTGGCCCGGGCCGCCTGGACAGAGCTCGTCACCCGGCCCGTCATGGCCGCCGTGGCCCAGCCGTCGGTAGAGGGTCTCGACCGGCTCGAGCACGTCACCGCCCCCGTCATCTTTGCCTCCAACCACTCCAGCCACCTGGACACGCCCCTCGTCCTGTCGGTGCTCCCTGACAAATGGCGCCACAAGATCGTCACCCTCGCCGCCGCCGATTACTTCTTCGACTCACGCCTCAAGGCGGTGTACTTCGCGTTCTCGCTCAACGCCGTTCCCATAGACCGCACGCGGGTGAGCCGCGAGTCTTCTGACCGGGCCGAGGAACTGCTGGCGGACGGCTGGAACCTGCTGATATTCCCCGAAGGCGGCCGTAGTCCCGATGGTTGGGGCCAGGAACACCGGGGCGGCGCCGCCTGGCTGGCGGCCCGTAGTGGCCGGCCCCTCGTGCCCCTTCACATCCAGGGCACGGGCCGGCTCTGGCCCCGGGGCGCCAAACGCATCTACACAGGCGAGACCAAGGTGACGTTCGGGGCGCCCCTCTACCCGGACCTACCGGCGCGCCAACTCGTCGGGCAGGTGGAGGGGGCCATCGCCGCCCTGGCCGATGAAGCCGGCACCGACTGGTGGTCGGCCCGCC
>PMLI01000338.1:0-1984 GCA_003158835.1 Acidimicrobiaceae bacterium | reverse complement strand
GGTCTACGATTCGTACAACAACGGCACGACGACGCCGTGGGGGCAATGGGGCGGCACGAGCGACGCATCGCCGCAATGGGCCGCCCTGGTGGCCATCGCCGACCACGGGAGCTTCTCGCGGGCGGCCAGCGCCCTGCACACCGTCCAGTCCAACATCTCGGGCCACATAATGCGCCTGGAACGCGAACTCGGCGTCGAGCTGGTGGACCGCCAGACGGGCCAGCTCACCGAGGAGGGCCGGGCCGTCGAGGGCCGCGCCCGCGCCGTCCAGGCCGAGATGGACGCCATTTCGGCCGATCTGACCGCGTTGCACCAGCAGGTCCGGGGCAGCGTGCGCCTGGGCATGATCGGTACCACGTCCCGCTGGCTGGTCCCCCTCCTGCTCGACCGGCTGGCGGCCGAGCACCCCGACGTGAGGCTCGTCACCACCGAAGCGACATCCTCCGCCCTCGGGATGCTGCTGGCCAATGGAGCCGTCGACTGCGCCGTCGTAAACCTGCCCCTGGCGCACCCCGAGCTCAGGCTCCGCCCCCTCTTCGACGAGGACATCGTGCTGCTGGTGGCCGACGACCATCCCCTGGCGGGCGCGTCCGGGCTGCATGTGAGGGACCTGGAAGGGGTCGAACTGGCGCTGCCGGCGCCCCACACGGGGTTCCGCGAGGAGCTGGACCTGGCCGCCCGGAACGCCGGGACATCCCTGTCCTCCAAGGCCGAGATCGACGGCCTGCGCCTGCTGCTGTCCATCGCCCTGCGAGGCTACGGGCCGGCCCTGCTCCCCGCCACCACGCTCTCCGAGCCTCCCGAAGGCTTCAAGACCCTGAGCGTCTCCGGCCTGCCGCTACGCCATGTGGGCCTGGCGCTGCGCAAACGGGGCCGCCCGAGCGCCCCGACCAGCGCCCTCATCGACGTGCTCGAAAAGGTGGTGGCGGCCTACGTGTCGGCCCACGGCCACCTGCACGAGCCCGGCGGCGGGGCGACGGCATGAGCGCCCGGGCCGCGCCGTGAACGCCGGCCCGGTCACTGTGGCCCAGCCCGGTTAGGCGGCTTCGCCGAACGCCGCCGGAGCTGGCGCAGGACGTAGGGCAGGATGCCGCCGTGACGGTAGTAGTCCGCTTCGACGGGCGTGTCGATGCGCAGGACCACCTCGAAGGAGATGGCGCCCGCCCTCACGGCCAGGCGCGACGGCAGCGGCCCCTCGCCACCGCCCTCCAGGCCGGTGATATCGAACACTTCGTCTCCGGCCAGGCCGAGCGAGCCGGCTGAGTCCCCGGGCAGGAACTGGAGCGGGAGGATGCCCATCCCGATGAGGTTGGAGCGGTGGATGCGCTCGAAGCTCTCGGCCAGGACGGCTCGCACTCCGAGCAGGGCGGTGCCCTTGGCGGCCCAGTCCCGGGAGGACCCCGAGCCGTACTCCTGGCCGGCCAGCACCACCAGCGGGGTGCCCGCCTCGATATAGCGCATGGCGGCCTCGTAAATAGTGGCCTGCTCGCCCGTGGGGAAGTGAGTGGTGAACCCGCCCTCGGTCCCGGGGGCCAACTGGTTGCGCAGGCGGACGTTGGCGAACGTGCCNNTACCGGCCGGGCCGTCCTTGCGGATGTTGCCGGCGGGGGAAATGTGGTCCGTGGTGACCGAGTTGGCCAACTGGGCCAACGCCCGCGCCCCCCATATGTCACGGACCGGGACCGGCGTTTCGGGCATGCCGTCGAAATAGGGGGGACGGCGCACGTAGGTCGACTCCGTGCCCCACTCGTAGCGCTCGCCCGGGGGGACCTCGAGCCCGGACCAGCGCTCGTCGCCGGAGAAGACCTCGGCGTAGCTCCGCCGGAACATGTCAGCTGCCAAAGCCTCGTCTATCACCGCCGCCACCTCGCCCGAGGTGGGCCAAATGTCGCGCAGGTAGACGGGGCCCCCGTCCGTACCGGTCCCCAGCGGCTCGGTGGTGATGTCGAAGTCCATCGAACCGGCCAGGGCGTAGGCGACCACC
>PMLI01000217.1 GCA_003158835.1 Acidimicrobiaceae bacterium | reverse complement strand
CGCGACAGCGCTCCCGCAACTTCGAGCCACGCTGGCGCGCACCGGAAATCCCGCCCTTGCCAGAGATCCGCGGCATCATCGGTCGGTCGCTTCGGGCAATCGAGCGGGTGCTGGCGTAGGAGCCTGACTGGACGCCGTAAGCGGGAAAGGCCTTGACAGCCGGGAGGGATTGGGAGTACCTATTTCTCCAATATCTAAACAGGGTTCCACATATGGAACTCTGGAAATCCCGGGACACGACGTCCCGTCATCCCACTCACACGAAGGAGGAGATCATGAAACGGATGTCGGTCATCATCACACTGTTCTTGTGCGTCGCCCTTCTCGGAAGCAGCGCTCTCGCCGCCGACAAGATCGTGCTGAAGAAGTACCCCGATCTGAAGATCGGATTCCTCAATGTCAACTTCATCAAGCAGTGGCCGCTCGGCGTGGAAAGCGCCAAGAAAACGATCGATTTCGCCAGCGAGCAGGGATTCTGGTGGATAGAGATTCGCGATCCNNTATGCGATGAACATCGGGCTGCTGGATCCCAACTTCTGGGAGGTGTTCTCACGCGGCATCGCCAATGCGGCGGTCTTCGACGGTCCGCGGACCATCCGCACGGCGGGCCCTGGCCTGGAGTTTGCCAATGATCCCAAGAAGACCGCCTGGACCTTTGCCGAGCTGCAGGAGGCGGTGGCGATCGCCAATCAGGCCGCCAATCTGGCCAAGACGGTCGGCTTGCAGTACGTGGTGGAGAACGGGGTGGAGCCCATCAAGGGCGACGGCACCAGCACCTTCGGTACGGTGGAACTCTTTGGCAACGTCAACAGCAACGTGGGGTTCCAGCTCGACACCGGAAACTTCTTCTGCGTTTCGCGGGTGTGGACCAAGCCGGCGGACGCCCAGGCGTTCATCGAGAAGTACGCCGGCCGGATGGGCTACATGCACCTGAAGACCTCGTCACCGGATCACAAGGTCCAGCAGGTGATCGCCGACAACGAGCTGGATTTCGACATCATCTTCGCCATCGCCTCCAAGGCCAAGATGCCGTACGTCGGATTCGAGCTGGATCAGCCGGCCACGCTGGAGCAGGCCATCGAGAACCACAAGAAGAGCGTCGAGTATCTGAAGGGGAAGTTTGGCGGGTAGAGTCTCCGTGGGGCGACCTAGCCGCCCCGGCATCTGAGTGAATGCACGGCGGGGAATCCCAACACGGGACTCCCCGCCGCTGTTTTTCTGGATTGCCCCTCGGTGTGGGTGCGTGCTATGACAGTGCGGCGCCCAGAGGTTGCTGGGCCGGGAGCCGTATGAGGAATCCAGCCTCCGACGAATCCGAACGGAAGACCCGCAAGCGGCTCATCGACCCAAAGCTTCGCGCGGCGGGCTGGCGTGTCGTTCGCTTCGACTCCCGGCACCCTTTTGGCAGAGCCGGCGCCCTCGCCATCGAGGAGTTCCCCACCGACAGCGGCCCCGCCGATTACGCCCTGTGTGTGGATGGCCAACTTCTTGGCGTTGTGGAGGCCAAGAAGGTCACGCTCGGACCGCAGAATGTCCTGACGCAGGCGGAGCGGTACTCCCGTGGCGCGACACAGAGCCCGCTGAACTTCCACGGCTTCCGCGTCCCGTTCCTCTATTCCACAAACGGCGAGGTCCTCTGGTACCACGACGTCCGCCACCCGCAGAGCCGCTCTCGCCAGATTGCCCGCTTCCACACACCCGACGCCCTCCGGGAATTGCTCGCCCGCAACACCGAGGCGGCCTGCGAGGCGCTCCTCCAGACGCCGAACGATCATCCCCGCCTCCGCCCCTACCAGGCCGATGCGAACGCCGCCATCGAGCGGGCCCTTGCGGAGCGGAAGCGCCACATGCTGGTGGCCATGGCGACCGGGACAGGCAAGACCTTCACGATGGTCAACCAGGCCTATCGCCTGATGAAGGCAGGCGTCGCCCAGCGCGTGCTCTTCCTGGTGGACCGGCGGGCCTTGGCCGCCCAGGCGGCCCGCGAGTTTGCCTCATTCGAGGCCGAGCCGGGGAAGAAGTTCACCGCCATCTACGAGGTCTATACGCAGAAGTTCCAGCGCGGGGACCTGGAGGGCGAGCCTTTTGACCCGAATGTCCTCCCGGCGTCTTACCTCACGACGCCCAAGCCCGGGATGGCATTCGTTTACATCAGCACCATCCAGCGGATGACGATCAACCTCTTCGGCCGCGAAGCGGTCTTCGGGCCGACCGACGAGGAAGACGACGCCGACGCCGACACACTGGACATCCCCATTCACGCCTTCGATCTGGTCATCGCCGATGAGTGCCACCGGGGATACACGGCCGGCGAAGTGGCCGCGTGGCGGAACACGCTCGAGCATTTCGACGCCATCAAGATCGGCCTGACCGCGACCCCCGCCGCCCACACCACGAGCTACTTCACGAACGTGGTCTTCCGCTACGAGTACGAGCGGGCTGTGCGGGAAGGCCACCTGGTGGACTACGACGCCGTGGCCATCAAGTCGGATGTCCGGATGCAGGGAATCTTCCTGCCGGAAGGCCAGCAAGTCGGTATGGTGAATCCCGAGACGGGGGCCGAGCAGCTCGACCTCCTGGAGGCGGAGCGGCAGTATGACACCGCCGACATCGAGCAGCGGGTGACCGCCCCCGACTCGAACCGGAAGATCCTGGAGGAGGTCCGGCGGTATGCGCTCGCCCACGAGGCGGAGTTCCACCGCCTCCCCAAGATCCTGATCTTCGCCGTCAACGATCTCCCGCACACTTCCCATGCCGACCAGCTCGTGGACCTCGCCCGGGATGTCTTCGGCCAGGGGGACTCCTTCGTCCAGAAGATCACCGGTCGGGTGGACCGGCCCCTGCAGCGCATCCGGGAGTTCCGCAACCGGAAGCTCCCGGCAGTGGTCGTCACGGTGGACATGCTCTCGACCGGCGTGGACATCCCGGACCTGGAATACATCGTGCTTCTCCGGCCGGTGAAGTCCCGCATCCTCTTCGAACAGATCCTGGGCCGGGGCACGCGGAAGGGGGAACATTTTCCCGACAAGTCCCACTTCACCGTCTTCNNGACAGCCCTCGCGGACGATCCCCGAGATCGTCGAGGACATCTGGCAGAACCGGGACCGGAGCTGCAATACCCGATGCCTTGTCAAGCGCCTGCATCGGATCGCCAAGAGCATGTCGGGCGAGGCCCGCGAGCTGTTCGCCGCGTTCATCCCGCAGGGAGATCTGGAAGCATTCGCGGCGGAGCTTTCCCAACGTCTTGCCAAGGAGTTCATGGAGACGATGGGGCTCCTCCGCGACCCGGCCTTCCAGGATCTTCTGGAGAAGTACCCTCGCCGGGCACAGCCGTTCATCGTCGCGTATGAGACCCAAGACGTCGTCACCAGCCTCCCGATTATCCGCGGCCCCGACGGGACCGAATACAAGCCGGAAGACTACCTGGCCGCCTTCGACCGGCAAGAAGGGCTGACGCACATGGCCAACTGGCTTTACCTCACCGGATCGTTGCCCGAACTACGGCGCATCTGGAGGGCCTACGGGATCTTGGTGGTCTACGAACCAGGCGGGGCTATGGTCTCGCACAGCGAGTATGCGTACGTCATAGACGCCACCGGGCGCACTCGGGACGTCCTGGACACCGATCCGGGGCCGGCCACAGAGGCGACGAAGGCTTCCTTTGCAGTCATGCTGGCCGACACCATCAAGACTGTGCTGGCGAAGCGATGAGCCAGATAAGGGCAGTTCATCGGCTCCCGTGGCTCAAGCCGGCGGTCACCCTTCCGGCTATCGGATTGTTAGCCGGAACCCTCGCAGGCTGTTCGGCCGGGAACACTCCGAGCGCAGGCGCTGGTGGCGGGGCGGCTGCGCCTTCGTTCCCGACCCCCCTGGCGACGTCGGTCCAAACCTCCGAGGGGACGTGGGCGACGGTCCCGATGGGCCATCTCGGCCAGCCGCTCGAGACCTTTTGGCAGCTTTTCTTCCGCCCCACAGGAGCAACGACGTGGTCCAACCAGGTCGAAGCCACCGCCACTGCCACCAACGGCGGCCTGGTCCTGGCTTCGAGAGAAGGCGGGTCGCTGATCGTTGGAGTCCGGCCCTCCGTCCGTCTTGCCTTCACACCGCTGATCGCCACCAGCAACGGGGCACGCTCGTGGTCGAACGGCCTCATCACCGCCGGGCTCGTGGCTCGTCCCGCCGCCCTGGTCGCCGGTACGGGTGGCCAGGCACTGGCGTTGGTAAATGAGCATGACGGCGCCCACGTGATGTCGAGCACGGGAGACCTTGCCGCTTGGCGGACCTTGGTGAGCCAACCCGTACTCGCCGGAGCAGGCCCGGGGCGGGCCTGCGGCCTCGGAGCACTCACCGCGGTCGGGTACCTGGGCGGCCAGGCCCTGATCGGCGGGAGCTGTGGCCGTCCGGGCGTGGTCGGGTTGTTCGCTGAGAGGAGCGGGGCCTGGCACCTCGGCGGTCCCGCTCTGCCTGGCGGCCTCGCCCAAGGCCGCGTCGAAGTCCTGTCCCTGGGCGCCACTGCGAAGGCTGAGACCTCGGCCCTCCTGGAAGTCTCCGACGGGACCGGCAACAGCCTTGTCGTGGCCTGGGCAGGTACGAGCGGCGTGTGGAGCAAGTCGGCTGCGCTCCCGCTTGGTGCGGGCGAGAAGGTGGCCTCCGTCGGGCCAGCCACCGGGACGGGACTTTTCGTACTATTGGACGCGCCGTCGGGCCGGGACAGGCTGGTGGTGTCGCGGATCTCGGCTGGTTGGCACGAGTTGACCTCACCTCCGGCAGGGACGGCCACGCTCGCCTTTGGCGAGGCAAATGCCGACGCCCTGGTCGCCAACGGCACGGTGCTCAGCGTCTGGTCTCTGGCCCCGAGTTCCAATGCTTGGGCCCGGGGCCAGGTCATCCGCGTCCCAATCCAGTTCGGGTCCTCGCAGTGACATCGGGTCGCTCCCGCGGAAAAGACGAGGTCAACCGGTGCCAGGACGCGCAGGAGGCGATGTCGGCTGGTCTGGACGGCGAGCCGCACCCGGCCCTGGGTGCTGCCCTCGACGTGCACCTTGCTAACTGTCAGGCGTGCCGAGACTTCGAAGCTGACGTCGTGAACATAGGGCGCCGCGCCCGGCTCCGAGCGCCCAGGGCGGTCCCCGAGGATCTGATCGCTGTGCTCGCGCCCCTCCTCGAGCCCGCGCCTCGCCCTCGCTTCCCGTCGCCGCGACCGCGCCGTGGAGAGCAGGACTGTCGGCCCGGCTGGGCCCGATCGGCTCAGTGGGTGGGGGCAATCCTGCCCGCGGTCCTTGTGTCCGTCGCTCTGCCCTTGGGGTTAGGTTCGCAGCCACGCCTGGTCCCGACCCGTCCGCCGTCACCGTGCACGGTCGGTCTCGTGGCACGGCACCTGTCGGGTGATGGCTGAGGCCGGTCCGGCCCTAGCGCGCCACCACGGTGGCGGAGACCAACTGCTCGAGGGCCAGGTCTCGGACCGCAATGCGGAACCGGGCTTCAGCGTCGTCGACGCCCTCGTCCAGCGACACCGTCACCAGGTGGCGGGTGCGGTTGTCGTCCACCTCCTCGGTCTTGCTCGATACGGCATGACCCTCGAAGTTGTAATCCCGGTGGCCGAGGCGCAGTCTGAGCTCCAGGCGGTCACCGGGCAGGTGGTCCTCAAAAGCGACGAGGACGACGTCGCCGGGCGAAACCTCGTTGACCAGTGCTTCGACGAATTGCAGTCGGCGCTGGCAGCGGTACTCGACTGTCAGGAGGGTCTTCACCCTGGGCATGAGCCGGCGCTGGTGGCGAGCGACGAACTGGGCCAGTAGCCTTTCGGCCTGGGCCGACAACCGCAGGAACTGCAACCCGACCTGGCTCGGGCACCCGTCGGCATCGCCTTTCGGGCACGCCCCGAGGGCACCCCCGGCTGCGGGGTAGGGCTGGCTGTGGCGGACCACGGCGGGGATGGCGACGACCCGGCCTGGGCCCAAGTCGACGCTGAGCTCCACTTCAGTCCCGACTGCGACGAGCTTGGGGGGGCAGACCCGCATGCCACCCAGGGAGCAGTCCATCGAATACAGGGCCCACTTTCCGCCCGGGGCGGCCACCGTTACCGGGGTTGCCACCGGGATCCGGAACAGGTCGCGGCGCTCGACGATGCGTACCTCGTCGGGCGGGTCGCAGACCACGGTGGTGCCGATCTGGTAAGACTTGGGGACCACGAACCGCGCCGGCCCACCCACGGCTCGCGTGCTGACAAGAACGAGTTTGGGTAGTGCCTGCGGGGGAGCGGCGATTTCGAAACGCAAGACCCTTGGGCTCACCCACGACAGGACGGATCGGACGGCTTCGTCCGGGCCCGGCAGTTCTTCGGCTGCGGCCGCATTTTCGTCCGCGGCCGGCCACAGAAGGGCCTCTGTGCCCTCGACCAGGCGTGCTTCGGCCCAGGCCTGTCTACGGACGAGGTGGGGAGCTGACTGGCTGCTCAGTGGCACTTTTCTGTGCTTGCCTGGCCCATGTCTCCTCCCTTCGTGGCAGGGTGGCTGGCCACGCGGCACGGCACCCTGGGGCAGAACCCTTGAGGAAGATATCGGCCAACCGGGCCGCCGGTTGACTACCCGGGGTTGAAGGCGGTCGTGGGACGGCGGCCCGTAGGGTTATCCCCACTTCCCCTGACTGTCGGCAACCCGTAACCTTGTTTTTAGGGTCACCGTACAAGCCCGGCCCGGAGGAGAAGCTCATGTTTGGGACGCTTACCCATAGCCGCAGCGGGTGAGAGCTTGACATACACGGTGGGCAAAATGTTCGGGGTGACAAACCTCTACTGCCGCCTTACCGCTACTATCCCTGTGTTGGGGGCTCTCACGATCGAGTTCGCCGGCGGTTGGAAGGGCAATAAGGTGGCAGAGGCAGAAGTCCTATCAGGGGTGCCCCAATCAAATGTGTACGCCCTGGAGCAACTAGCCCTTAACGAGGTCGGTACCTGAGTCATCTCCCGGCACCCGGCGCCCCGGTCCTGCCGTGTTAGCTGCGATATATGCGATATAGATGTGAAATTTCCGCAGGTATATCCCAAAACGGCGGTGGCGGTGCAGGGCCCCGTGCCGGACAGTTCAGACGGTGAAGTGCAGGGTGTAGCGGCCCAGGCCGCGCAGCCCCGAGGCGGTCCCGGTGACCTGCCCTGCGGCCGTCCGGGTGAGGGATCCGTTGAGCACGACGGCGCCGGTCTCGACGTCCGCGCCGGGATCGGAGACGGTGATGACGCCGACGCCGACCCCGAAGACGCGGGCCATGGCCACCGCGATCGTTGCCGTGCCTCCCGCGGCCCCGGGAATGGTGAGCGTCCCGGTCGCCGATATGACCGGGCCGGTGGAGGGCTCGATCTTGAGCGAGCCGGACGCGACCGGCCCGCTGTGGGTGTACCTGATGGCGCCGCTGAACGCGAGCGAGACCGTCAGGGCCTCACCGGTCCCGCCCCGGGCCTGGCGGACGCCCGGGTAGGCCTCGACTTGCGCAGTCTTGTCGGAGCTCACCGGCGGCGCTTTCAGCGATCGGTCGTACGCGGCCCGGCGCCTCGGGTCGGAGAGAGTGTCGTAGGCGCCCTTCACCAGACAGAAGAGCTCATCGGATCCGCCCGTGTCGGGGTGCACCTCCTTGCTGACCCGGTGGAACGCGGCCCGGACCTCTTCCGGGTTGGCGTTAGGCGCCACGCTGAGGATGTCGTACAAGGTGCCGCTGTACACCGCGTCAGTTTGCCATCGGGCTGCGGCCCTCTGCCATTGAGCTGCGGGCCCTGTGATCGAGGTGCGGCCCCAGCCCTTGGGAGGTGCCTCTCGAGGGCGGGAGTGGGCCGCCGCCTTGCCCCTGAGGGTAGATAAGCTCAGGTTCTCGGGCGGACGGCAAGGTTCTGGGTATGTCCTCGCCACCTGTGGTCACGACGCCTCGGGAACCTGCTCAGCCCGAGCCGGGAGCTTTCGACTGCTTTCATGCCTGAACCGTTGGACGACCACTTTCCCAGCCACCCGCCCTGTTGCCTCATCGGCTACGACCAGGCACAAGCCCCGAGGGGGATCCTCGTATGAAAAAGGCGGTCATCGCCATTGCCAGTTCGTTTGCTCTGTGCCTGGCCATAACGACCATGGACGTGCCGTTGGGCCCGCGGGCCTTGTTCGGGCCGCTCGCACCGGCCCTTGCCAGTCCCGCCCGGGCGGAGGCCGCAGGACCGGCCGCGGCTGTGCCGAACGCAAAGCAACTGCTCGAGATCAGGGGCGCCACCGGTGCCGTCGGCTTCGGCCAGGCCCTTGCCGTCTCGGGGAGCACTCTCGTGGTTGGCGCGCCGTACAGCTCTTGGGGGGGTCGCGCCGACGTCGGGCTCGTTTACGTGTACAACCAGTCCGGTGCCGGTTGGCAGCTGGTAGCCGAGCTACGGGGACCGGAGGCCATCGCTCACGAAGGTCTCGGCGAGTCAATCGCCGTCTCCGGCTCCACGGTTGTTGTGGGCGCGCCCGGCTACGACTCGAGCGCTGGGCATGCGTACGTCTTCACCAAGAGCGGTACGGGGTGGCACCAGGCGGGCGAGCTTCAGGGCTCGGACACCGTGGCCCATGACAGGTTCGGCGGGTCGGTCGCCGTCTCGGGTAACACCATCGTGGTCGGGGCCGGCTCCCGGGCCGACGGTGGTCGGGCATACCTGTTCACCAGTACAGGTGGTCGCTGGCACCAGACCGCGGAACTGACCGGTTCCGATACCGCCCGTTATGACGGGTTCGGTGACGCCGTCACCGTCTCGGGCGCCACCGTTGTGGTAGGGGCGCTGTTCCACGCCGGCCTCTCCGGCGCCATCTACGTCTTCAGCGATGGGGCCCGAGGTTGGCACCAGGCCGCTGAACTGAAAGGCATCCTGGCCAGAAGCTACTTCGGCAAGTCCGTTGCCATCTCCGGCAGCATCATCGTGGCCGGCGCCACCGGTAGCTCGGCCGGCGCAGGCTGGGCTTACGTGTTCACGGCGACCGCTTCGGGTTGGCACAGGACGGCGACCCTGGAAAACACCGATGCCGCCCCCCGCGACTACTTCGGCCAGTCCGTCGCTATTTCGGGCTCGACGATCGTGGTCGGGGCGTCCCTCCAGGCCGAAGGCGGCCGGGCTTACACGTTCACCAGGACCGCGGCCGGGGGCTGGCACCAGGCGACCGAAATGGGAGCGTCTGATGGCGTCGCCTACGACTGGTTCGGTGACGCGCTCGCGATCTCGGGCGCCGACGTCGTAGTCGGGGCGCCCTATTACTCTGGCACCGGCCGGGCGTACGTGTTCGAGATGTAGAGGGCCCTGCCCCGGGGCCGGCCCGGCCCCCACACAGCCCCCGTAGACAAAAGGCGAGGTGCCCGGCTGCGGGCACCTCGCCTTTGTTGCTGTTTGGCTGGGTCGTTACGTACTGCTTTCGGGGCGTCCCCTAACCACCTACCGGCCGTGGCCGCGATGACCGGGGCCACCGGGAAGGCCGGGGAAACCGTGCCCGGTACCGGCCGAAAAGATGAATATCGAAGTGGCGCCGACGGCACCCGCACCCGACTGCGTACCCACGACCAGGACACGGTCGTTGACCGCTACGTTGGCCACGCCGGGCGAGCTCTGCCCCAGGTCCCGGAAGGTAGTCGTGCTGGCGACGTTGACGAGCACGGTCGTGGCCGTCTTGCCGGCGGTAGTAATGGTGAAGCTCGTCGGGAGCACCGTGGTGCTAAGAGGCGGCGTGGCAACGGTGCCGAGCTCCGTGACCAGCGGGACATCTATCGAGGTGGCGTCGACAATGCCAGCTCCGCCTTGCGTGCCGCGGACTATGACCTGATCGCCGGCCACTATGGCGCTCAGGCCGGGCGAGGCCTGTCCCGGCTCACGGAACTTGGTGCTACTGAAGACTTCGACGGTCACGGTCGTGCTCTTCCAGCCCAGGGTGGCAATGGTGAAGGCATTCAACGCCGGCTGCACTGTGACGGCCGTACTGGTGAGGACGGTGCCGGTTTGGAGCACCAGCGGGAGCTCAACGGAGGTGGCCTCAAGGGTGTCCGCCCCGGTGCGGATGCCGCGCACCGTGACCTGGTCGCCGACCAGGATGTCGCTCAGGCCGGGCGAGCTCTCTCCCGGCTCACGGAACTTGGTGTTGGCCGAGACGTCGACCGTCACGGTCGTGCTCTTCCAGCCGGCCGGGGTGATCGTGAAGCTTGCCGTCACCGCTGGCAGCGTGGAGGCCGTCGTCGTGAGGACCGTGGAGGCGGCGGTCGGCGCCGAAAGGACGGTGCCCGTGATGCTGCCACCGTAACCGTGGCGGAAATGGGAGCCTCCCCACCAGGGCGCGACGTTGCCAGGTTGACCGCCATTTTGGTGGCCGTTCGCCACGGGAGCGGCGCTGGCCGCAGCTGCGCTCCCCAGTGACAGGGCCCCGGCCAGGCTCGTGGCCAAGCCTGCGCAAAGCACTAGCCGGGCCGCCCTCCTGAGAACGGAGGTCTCCCCGACCCTACCGATTTGGTTTTTTAGTGACATGTCGCTCTCCCTGTCATCTTGAATGTCCGGCGGGCACTTACCGCCGGCGCCGGGACGACTGCCTCAGAATATCACCGGACGTAAGCGCACGTACCATGACCAGCTGTGCTTGACGATTGCCGGAGACCTGTGCGCAAATTGTGATGATTGTGTGAAGGAAACGGCGCACCGACCAGCGCTGCCGCGGGCCCTTCTTTGTTCCGGTTCAGAGTTTTCTCAGCTTCTTCTTCTTATTCTCGTTCTTCGTATGGGGGCGCGAGATCACCCATCGAGCCCGATAAGTACAACCCATAGTGTTCCGGCAAGCTCGGTCGGTGACGCCCGCCATTCCCGTCGTCCCAGTTGTGAGGCGGGGGTCACTTCGAGGCGCTAAACGTCGCCGCCGCATTTCGGGGAGGCGTGGCCGGCCCTGAGTTGTAACAGGACGCGGGCCACCTTGGGGGCCGGCATGGGCTGGGCGAAAAGGTACCCCTGTATGTGGTCGCACCCTAACTCCTTAAGGGTGGCGCACTGGTCTTGTCGTGCTACGCCCTCGGCGATCGAAACCTTGCCGAGGGCATGGGTGACGTCGAGGAAACTCTGGACCAACGCCTTGCCGTCCCGGCTCACCGCCAGCCGGTCAATGAAGGACTTGTCGATCTTGACGATGTCGNNGAGTAGCCGGTGCCGTAGTCGTCCAGGGCGATGCGTAGCCCGAGGCTCCTGAGGGCCTCCAGGCGGGCCATCTCGGCGTCGAGACCCACCATGAGCGCGCTCTCCGTGACTTCGAGGACCAGACAGCGGGCCGGGAGCCCGGAACCGGCCAGAGCCCGGCCGACATCGTCGACGAGGCCGGGCTCGACGAGCTGGCGCGGGGACATGTTGACGCTGACGTAGAAGTCGTCGTCGACGGTGCCGGCCAGGCGCCAGGACTGGGCCTGGCGACAAGCTTCGATGAGTACCCAGTGGCCGAGGGGGACGATGAAACCGGTGGACTCGGCCACGTCCATAAAATCGAGGGGGGGCACGAGGCCACGACGAGGGTGATGCCAGCGCACCAGGGCCTCGGCCCCGGCCGGTGCCCGGTCATGCGCCCGCACGATGGGCTGGTAGAAGACCTGGAGCTCTCCCTTGTCGAGGGCCTGGTGCAGGTCGGTGATGAGAGCAAGCCGCTCGAGGGCCTCGCCCTGCATTCCGGGGCCGACCATCTCGGTCCGGCCTCTTCCGTTCTGCTTGGCGAGGCACATGGCCAGGTCGGCGTGGCGGAGCAGGTCCTCGGAGGTCCCCGAGCGGGAGTACGCGACGGCGATGCCGATGCTGACGCGAACGGGGACGTCGTTCCCGTTGATGTTGAACGGCGCCCGGAACTCGTCTTCTATCTGCCGGGCGATCTCCTGGGCCGTCTGGGGCATGGCGCCCGACTGGAGGAGCAGTGCGAACTGGTCGCCGCCGAGCCGAGCCAGGGTGTCGCCGGCGCGCATGACCAACAGGAGCCGGTCCGCCACCGACACCAGGAGCTTGTCACCGGCGGCGTGACCGAGGCTGTCGTTGACGGCCTTGAACTCATCGAGGTCCAGGAACAGCACGGCCACGAGGTCGGTGCGAGCCTCGGCCTGCTGAAGGGCGCGGTCGACGTGGTTGAGGAACAGCACCCGGTTGGCGAGCCCGGTCAGCGAGTCGTGAAAGGTATGGCGCTCGACTTTGGTGGCCGTTGCGGCCCGCGCCTCACCCCGCCTTGCGCCTGAGCGCGCCGGGGCCAGCACGCCTGTCTTACCCATAGTGGTCCACAGGATCTTTGTCGTCTCGCGCCGAGGGTGGGAGTAGATGCGAAGGTCCTATAGTCGGCGGGTGCTGACCGATCGCCCCCGCCACTGCGCCCCGGGCGGGTGCCGGTCGACGGGACGGTCCCGGGCCCACGGCCGCCACGACGGGGCACGGTGCACCGGGTGAGCGTGGCCGCCGAGCATGGTGCCGGCGTGGCGAAGCGGGGCCACCGCAGGTCATGGCCGATCGCCCCGGTCGTGGTCGTGGCCGCTGCCTTCAGCCTCGGCGTCGGCTGGTACCAGCTCGTCGGAATGCGGGAATGGCACCAGTACTTGGAGTACGACGATGGCGTCTGGTTCGGCACCGCCGTCCGCCTCGCCCACGGGATCTTCCCCTACCGGAGCTTTGTCGACGACCAGCCCCCGGGTGTCCCCGTGTTGATGTTGCCCTTTGCCCTTTGGTCACGTTCCGTGGGCACCCGCACCGCGTTCGCGGTGGCCCGCCTGGCCGTCCCGCTGGTCCAAACGGTGGGGGTCCTGGCGTTGGGGTGGATGGTCCGGCACCGCAACGTCCTCACCGCCGCGACCGCGTGCGGGGCCATGGCCGTTTACCCGGTGGGTCTCATCGACCAGCGCACCGTAATGCTCGAGCCCTTCTGCGCCACCCTCTGCCTCCTGGGCCTGGCGGCCGCGTTCGACGGGGACCGCTTGAGCGGGAGTACCGGGCGCCTGGCGGCGGCGGGCGCCAGCTTCGGCTTGGCCGGTTCCTGCAAGGCCTTCGCCCTGCTCCCGTTCGCCGTGGTGGCGGCGGCTCTTCTGGCGTCGTCTGCCCGGCGGCGGGCCGTCCCCTTCCTGGCCGGCACGGCGGCGAGCTTCGCGGTGGTGTGCGGGCCCTTCTTTGCCCTGGCGCCGGGTGCCTTTGTCCACGACGTGGTCATCACCCAGTTCACGCGCACCGGCGTCTCTGAGCCGTCGATGTACGACCGGCTCTCTTCGCTGGTCGGCTCGCCACCGTCCACGGTGCCCAACGGGCTTTCTGACCACCGCACCCGCGCCCTGGCGGTGGTCATCGCCCTTATCATCTTCGTCCTGGTCGTGGGCAGTTACACGGTGGGCCGCGCCCGGCCCCGGTTCGCGTCGGCGAGCGAAGGCCTGGTGCGGTCCGGATGGTTGACGCCGCTGGACGCGTCCGCCGTCCTCATCGTGGTGGTTACGGGGATGGCGCTGGTGCAGCCAGCCGCGTATTACTACCACTACGCGGCGTTTTTCGGCCCTTTTCTGGCCCTCATGTTGGGGCTGGCGGCCGGGCGGACCGCCTGGCGCGCCCCCGCGGTAGTGACGGTGTGCGCGGCCACCGTGCTACTGGTGGGCGCCGTCCACGCCGTTCAGACCGTGCGGGCCAGTCCCGGGGGGTTCCCGAACGTGGCGCTGATCGACCACCTCGTCCCGGCCGGTGCCTGTGTGCTGGGCGACGACGCCCCCACCCTGGTCTTGGCCGACCGTTTCAGCTCCAGCACGCCAGGCTGCACCGCCGTCGCCGACGCCTTCGGCACCACGATCAGCTCCGACGGCGGCTACCCGGCCAGTACAGCCCAGGGGCACTCCGCCAAGACGGTCGCGATCTGGTTGGACGCGCTCGAGCACAGCGATTACGTGGTGCTGGCGCTGGGCTACCAGGAAAGGCGCATCCCGTGGGACGCCCCCGCTCTGCGCCACTACCTGGGCACCCACTTCCAGGCGCTGCCGTCATCCGGCGACATCATTCTGCGGCGCCGGGTGCCTTTGCCGTCGCGGCGCTGAGGTGGCCGGCGGCTCAGCCGGTCCAGGGGGGGGAGCGCCCCCGGTCAGCGCCGGCCGTCAGGTCGTCTCCTCTTCAGCGGGCCGGTCTGTTCCGGCGCACTCGTGCGGGAACACCGTGAAGGACTGGCACAGGCCGCACCAACCGTAGGCGGTACCGGCCGCGTCTTCTATTTCGTCTCCCACAGCATCACTTACCAGCGCCACGGGGCCCATGTAAGCACCGCCCGGGGCGCCGCCACCAGCGTCGGCCAAAGAATTCACCTTTCCGGGACGGCAGGTGGCCAAGAGGCCACCAGAAGTGTGCGAAGGGCTGAAAGGTGGGCAATCGGCAGGAGGGCCCCCCGCCGTGAATGTCAGTTGACCAAGTCCTGGCCACAGCGAAGTCGCTACAGGTTTGTCTCCTGTATGTCGCTGGTTGTATATGCCGGTCCTCGCGTAGGTACCAGTTCTGCTCTTGAAATCCATGCCAAGCGAGGGCCCCTAACGAAAGGGGGCGCTCATGGCCGAGTACTTTCAGGTTCTGCTCCAACTGGTAACGAAAATCAGCGCCTGGCCGAGGGACAGCTCCGAACGGCCGGCGGGGGCGCGGTCCCCATGACCCGCCTGGAGGATCCCGTGCTGGACATGGACAAGACGGCGCCGGACCAGGAGGCGTGGGAACTGGCGGCGCCTGACGAAGCTGAAGGGCCGGAAGCGGTTTATGGCTGGTGCGGTCTGTGCCACGCCTTTACGGACTTCCCGCACGAATGCTGCGGCGACGATTGCTGGGCCGAGCCCGTGGGGAGCGCCGCCGCCTGAACCACGTCCCCGCCGACCCAAATGACCTTCCCGCCGGCCAAGACCGGTGGTCCTCCGGTGATGTCAGGATCTGTGGGCGTCGCCCTGTGCCTCGATCATCTCCCGGATCCGGGGCGCTTCGGGCTAATGTCCGACGCCGTGATGGATCTCGCGGAAGCTGCTGTCGCCAGCGCCCTCGACGCCGGCGCCCGTTACGCCGACGCCCGCGTCATGGTGATGTCGACCGAGTCGATGTCCGCTCAGAACGGGGAGATCGAGGGGCTCCGCCAGGGCGAGCGAGCTGGTATCGGGGTGCGGGCGCTCATCGGCTCCTCGTGGGGGTTTGCCGCCACCGCCGACCTCTCGAGCCGTGGGGCGCGCCGAGCGGGGGAACAAGCGGCCGAGACGGCTAGAGCCTCGGGGCGCGTAGCCGGGGCGCCACTCGAGATGGCTCCCGTCCCGGCCATCACCGACCACTGGGAAAACGCGTGCGCCGAGGACCCGCTCTCGGTGCCACTGTCAGAGAAGGCCGACCTGCTCGGCTCGGTCACGACGGCCGCGCTCCAGGCCGGAGCCGGGATCGCCCAGGCGAGCTATGAGATCTGGGACACCACCAAGTGGCTGGCGACGAGCGAGGGGAGCCGCATCTCCCAGCGCATCCGCGAGTGCGGGGCGGCTTTGTCGGCCACCGCCATCGGCGACAGCGAGACGCAGCGGCGCTCCTATCCGGGCATCCGCGGCCAGTACGGGACGAGGGGATGGGAGCTCGTCCGCCAGCTGGACCTCCCCGGCAACGCCGGGCGCGTCGGCCAGGAGGCGGTGGCGTTGCTGTCCGCGCCGGTCTGCCCGGAGCGGCGCTGTGACCTAATCCTCGGTACGGAACAGATGGCGCTGCAGATCCACGAGTCGGTCGGCCATGCCACCGAGCTCGACCGCATCCTCGGCTGGGAGGCGGGCTTCGCCGGTACCTCATGGCTCGACCTCGGCGGGCTCGGATCGCTGCGGTACGGGTCGGAGCTCATGAACATCACGATCGATCCGACGATCCCTGGGGGGCTCGGCTCGTTCGGCTGCGACGACGAGGGCACTCCGGCGCTCCCCCGCCCTGCGGTGCGGGAGGGGACCTGGGTGGGCGTGCTGGCCGGGCGGGACTCGGCGGCCGTCGCCGGGCTCGACTACGCGGGCAGCGTCCGGGCGGACGGCTGGTCGAAGCTGCCGATGGTGCGGATGACCAACGTGGGGCTCGAACCGGGGCAGAGCACCCTCGACGAGATCATCGCGGCGACCACGGACGGGGTGTACATGGAGAACAACCGTTCCTGGTCCATCGACGACCGGCGGCTGAACTTCCAGTTCGGGTGCGAGATCGGCTGG
>PMLI01000399.1 GCA_003158835.1 Acidimicrobiaceae bacterium | reverse complement strand
CGCTTGCGGGCCAGGGCCGCCAGCTTTGTCTCGGGGTTCACGGCCACCGGGTAACCGGCCGCCTCGAGCATGGGCAGGTCGCTGGTGGAGTCGGCGTAGGCAACGCACTCGGCCAGGTCGAGGCCATGCACCGCCGCGTAGTCCGCCATGATGAGGGCTCTCGCCTCGCCGGTCGGAGGGGCCTCGATCATTTCCCCCGAGAGTTCCCCCTCGTGGTGGCCCATGTGGGCGCACACGACGTCGTCGAAGATGGTACGGAACGGCTCGATCACGAAGTCGAGCGCTCCTGTGATCAACAGCGTGCGGTGACCGAGGGCGCGGTGCTCGCGGACGCGACGAATGCCGGCCGGGAAGGACTTGGCCAGGAGCAGGTCACTGGTCAGCTCCCAGGAGTCGGTGCGCAGCCGGGCCAGGTCGGCGTTCTCGTACCGGCGGTAGAACCAGCGCAGGAAGTCGCCCCGGTCGACCATGTCCAGCGAGAGCATCCGGGGCGCCTCGAGCAGGGTGCGGACCGTGAACCGGGCACGCTCGGGCAGGTCCATGCGCCGGGTGGCGAACCAGGCGTAGGAGTCGACGACGTTGGTGGCGACGAGGGTGTTCTCGAGGTCGAACACGGCCATCTGGCGGTCCGGCGAGAGCACCGCCCGGCGCGCCCGTTCCTCTCGGGTCAGGCCGGATGGGCCGGACCGGAGCCGGCGCGGGCCGGCCTGGCGTACCCGGGCGTGGGCCACGACTGCCGGCAGGTACACGTCGTGGCAAAAACGGGGCCACTCGAACACGGCCGGGTCGAAGCAGAACTCCTCGTCTTCATCGCCGCTCAACTGGGACCGGAGCTCGAGGAGGTGGTCCACGCCGAAGACGGCTTCGGTCTCGGTGTAGGCGCCGTAGAGCTCGACATAGCCGAGAGCCCGCTCGGCCTCCTCGCGGCGCTCCTCGATACGGCTGGCCAGGTCGGCCTTGTTGCCCCGGAGCGGCAGGGCCTGGAGCGCCCGTTCCGCCCCCCGCAGCGCCTTGGTGGCCTGACGGAGCTGGTTCTGGACCCGCCGTCGGCCTGGGAACGACCACTCGGGCACTTCGATGGGTTGGCCCTTGTCGTCGGCCAGGGGGTGCTCGGAGAACCATTCGCGCACGAGGTTGACCAATTGGCCGTAACGCAACGGGTTCCGGGCACCTGACGCCGCGTGCACGACGTCAGGGCTCTCGAGCGGCCCTCGGGCGGCGACGGCCAGAATGGCGGCGACCACCAGGTCGACGGGGATGACGTCGATGATGCCTTCGGGGATGCCGGGGAACTCCTTCAACAAGCCGCGGGCGTAGCTGATGATGACCGGGTCGGCCATCCGGAAGCCCCTGATCCACCCCGGGTGAGGCTGGGAAAGGGCGGCTTCGATGATGGACGGCCGTACCACGGTGATCGGCAGGGCGCCGCGGCCCTCCAGTAGAGCCCACTCGCCCAACGCCTTGGAGTAGGCGTAGGCGTCGGGCCAGCCCAGCGCCTGGGCCCGGGCCTTGCCGAGCTCGACCATGCGGTCATCTATCCACTCGGCCCGAAGCTTTTCCATCTTCTCGGCCAGGAGAGGTACGCCGGCCGCCCCCAGTTCGGAGCGGGCCGCCGCCCGCAAGCGGGCCAGCTGTTTGGGCTCCCGGCTGGTAGCTTCGGCGTCGGAACGGGCGCGCCGGGCCGCGTCCACCTCAGCCCGCCAAGGGGCCCGGGACGCGAACGGCGTGTCGGACAGCAAGGCCTCAGGGGCGGGGCCCCTTCTCATGCCGGCCACGTAGGCGGTGGAGACGGATATCAGGTGGGGGAGCGCCCTGGCCTTGACCTTGCTCGCGGGCGCCCTTACGCCCTCCAAGCCCTGGCGCAGAGCGGCGGCGACGCGTGACGGGCCGAGGAGGTTGACCTCGACAGCGGCGTCGAGGGGGGCATCGAAACTGACGGTGGCGGCGGAATGGATGACGGTGGAACAGGTGGAGAGGACATCACGCCCGGCATCGTCGAGGCCCAGGCCGTCCAGGGTGACGTCGCCGGCCACGGCGGTGACCCGCCGGGCCGCCACGTCGTCGAAACTCGCCCCGAGCTCGCGCCGCAACCTCTGGAAACAATCGTTGCGTAGCACGTCACGATCGACGCGGTCCCGGGCGCCTCGCCGCCCGGGCCGTACTACCAGCACTATGTCTGTCTCAGGCAGGCATCGCAGCACCCGCTCAGTCAGGGCAGTGCCGAGAAACCCTGTGGCGCCGGTGATGGCGATGCGCCGGCCGGCAAGCGCCTCGCGGAGCATCCTTTGTGTCTAGCACGCCGAGCTCCCTCCCTGACAGGTCCGGCCTGCTCAAGTGGGGTGTTGCTTCCGGCGTGGCCCGCTTGGCAGATCAGGAGCCGCAGGTCAGGCCTTACGCGCCCCGGCCTTGGGCTTGACCCGGGGTTGGGTGTAGCGACCGCTGTTCGGCGGCAAGGCCCGCCCGCTGGCCGTCACCACGGGCTCGTCCTTGGCGCGCCGCGACCGGGCGCCGGCGGCCTGCTTGCGGGGGGCCTGAGCCCGCCCGGAGGTGCGAGAGGGCCCGTTGCGGTTGGCGGCCGGGGTGTGCGAGGACAACCACGCCTTCTGCTGCTTGTTCATGCGGAACATGAGCATCCACAGCACGTAGAGAGCAGGCACGACAAAAGTGAGGTACGCCAGGTCCTTCAGCCCATTGGGGAAAGGCACGCCCATGCCGATGGCGGCCGTGAAGGCCTCGTCGTCCGAGGCGCCGGTACCGAACGCCGTCACGAGCTTAACGAGATCGGCGTGCCCGTAAGTCCTCATGAAGTAGTCCACTGCCGAAACGGATTCGGCGTAGGCCAGGTAGAACCTATCCTGAGTCGTCGGGAACTGGCCGCGGATCGCCGACAGCGGCATGAGGCTGCCGTCCGACGCGGCCTGGTCTACCAGCTGCCTGTCGGAGCTGTCGAAGCCCTGGGACACGTAGACCGCGATCCCTTCGTTCAGCCAGTGCGGCGGGAAGTGATACGCGTTGGTCGTCACGTCGTCGAAGACGACATGGGTGAGCTCGTGGGGGACGACGGTGGCGGCGTAGGAGAGGTCCGAGGGTCCGATCAGGGCGAAGAGGGTGCGGGTGTCGGTGTTGGCCTGGCCACCGACGTTGTCGCGCGTGGCCGGCCCGAGGGCGTCGTAGAACGGCGTCTGGTCGGCGTAGACGTAGAAGTCCACCGGCTCCGTTTCGGCGTATCCGAGGAAGCTCGCCGCATTCGCGATGCCCTGCTCGCCCATCTGGAGCGCCTGCTGGGCGAACTGATTGTCGCCCTGGTACCAGTGCAGCCGGAC
>PMLI01000092.1 GCA_003158835.1 Acidimicrobiaceae bacterium | reverse complement strand
GTGGGGCAACGTCGGCTACCGGCATAGCGCGTACTACCGCTTTATGAACCTGCTCGGCTTCACCTACGGCGAGCACGGCGGGGAGGGTGCGGTGATCGGCACCACCGACGGCGGGCGGACCTGGGGGACGAGCGTTCCGCCCGCGCACGGCAGCGCGGTGCTAACCCCGGAGATCTCGCCCTCGGACGGCACGGCGGTAGCAACCCTCGGCACCTCCCAGTCGCCGACCGGTGTTACCGGCTGATCTTTGCGACAACGCAAGGGCCTGATCTGGCAGGGATAGTTGGGGCTGGACTCAAGCTTGGGCCAATGGGTTGAACTGACAGGGCTGGCGATCGTCTGGTAGCACATGGCCGTGGCGTTCAGCTGGCCGTGCAAGGTATCGGTGGCGGTGTACTCCAAGTGGGGACGCAAAGTGCTCGCGCCGCGCCCGAATTGTGCCCGATGCGGTGCACCGATGGCTTTCGACGGCGGCTATCCGCGTTGGGTGCGCGAGGCGGGCAAGTGCTACAGCGTTTTCGTGCGGCGAGCCCGGTGCCGGGGCTGCGGCATAGGCGAGGCGTTGTTGCCTGACTTCGTGCTGGCCAGGCGCCGGGACAGCACCGCAGCGGTCGGGGCAGCCGTCCTGGCGTCCGCTGGTGCCGTGCTGGCGGAGGGCTCCACCAGCCTTTACCAGGGCGTCCCGGCGCGGACCGTCAGGTCGTGGCGGCACCGCTTCGCCGAACGTGCCGGAGAGCTGTCGAGGTTCTTTGAGGCACTGGCGGCCGAGAGGGGTGCCTCGGCGCTGCCGGGGCACCTGGCCGGGGCGCCCGCCGAGCAGGCCGTAGTTGCTATCGGGCGGTTCTGGCAGGCGGCACACCGTCGTACAGGCGAGGTCCCCCCGGCCTGGTTCCTCGCCAACCTCGTGGTCGGCAGTGGTCTCCTGGGCGCCCGCGTGGACCTGCCGTGGCCATGCAAGTCCCGCCATATCTGCCGCTCGCGTGCCCCTTGAGCTGGCTCTTCCTCGCGTCGCGGCGCTCCTGGCAACCTCGCCAGGCTTCGTCTTGCGATCACTACCAGGCGGCTTGGTTGCCGGTACGACCACGACCTTTGGTAGCACGCGCCCCTCGGGGCCGCCCACTGACCAGCGGCCACGTAAGCATCGCCACCCAGCTTTGCCGATACGTCGTCATGAGAACCTGCCGAACCGTTGTCAATTAAAGTTGCCGGTAACAACCGGGGTACTGGGGCAACCGGTCGGCGTCCTCGCCGCTCCTTCATCCAGCAGCGTGGTGGACCTGTGGAGGGACTACTCGGCCGCGTGCACCAGCGGGTTCGGAGTTGCGCTTAGCAACGACGGAGGCGCCAGCTGGACCGGGGTGCCCGGCACGTCCACGTCTATCCCGCCGTGCGGCACGACGTCCTTGCCATACCTGGGGGCGGTGGACTACCTCGCTCCCTCGATGTCCTTCCCGGGCCCGAGCGAGGGCTTTGTGCTTGCCCCGGCAGCAGGCACGCCGCCTCTGCCTAACCGCCCCTTCGAGGCGGTGACCATAGCGCTGGTCGCCACTACCGACGCCGGGAACAGCTGGCACCTCATGCACCGTTTCCCATGGCAGCCGACCAGGTAATGACGGCCCCACGTCCCGGGCAACCAGGGCTGACCATCCCCAACTAGACGGGCGGCTCTTTAAGTTTAAGCCACGCCGCTGCGAGCCCGAATAGTTGGCGTGTTCAGCGCATCGCTGCCATGGCATCACCTTCACTGAGCGCCGAGGGAACTGCCACCGGAAAGTAGTTATGGGTGCGCAGACTTTGGGCCAACGACATCTCGGCGCCGCGCCATACCGAGACGGCTTAGCGTGCGTGGGCACCGCCGAATCTCCGAACTGGCCCGGTACAGAATGGCCTCCAGGTCAGGCCATCGGGATCAGGCTGAAAGGTTTTAGTTTCGCCACCTATCGCCAAGGCTTGGCGTCACGGTACTGATATCCACGGCCGTGAAGGCCACTGGCAGTGGCCCCGAACTGGCCAGGACAGCAAGCGTGGTGGCCTGTTGCCGAGTGAAAACGCCACCAGTAGGGCCATTGATAACCGCCCCTCCCAAGAAGGAGGACGCCTCTATCGCGGGTGCGGACTCCAGCGTGGCGTCGAGGTCGATCGCCTGGAGGGCACAATAGGGCGGGTCCTGTTCCTCTCGGACATAGCAGGCGTAATGGCGAGCAGCGTACTTGTTGAACTGTGCCGAGCCGGCCGGGCTGAAGGTGAGCGCCACCTCCCACTCGCTGGTCTGGCTGTCGAGCAGAGCGCTGGCGGCCTTGACGATGGACCCTGTCATCTCGGCCGGGCCCAGCAGGTAGCGGCCATATAAGTAAGCCCCTAGGTAGGAGAGGACCACTGTCGCGTCACTGGTGTCGTAGGCCTCTGGGGTGTCCCCGTGCCCATCGCCATGAGGAGGTAGGTAGCCAGCCTGGCGGGCGGCGCTCAGCCGGCAGATGCCCGGCGTGCCGCACGTATCCTGGGCCATGCCCGTAGCCGCCGGCTGTCGGGGCGCAGGACCGAGCACGGCCGCCGCGTGGCGGGCGCCGGAGTACGGGCCGATGATGCACTCCACGGGGCGGAACCGGAGCTGGCCGGGCTGGCCCAGGACGGCAACGACATCGGTGGGGCCTGGCGGCTTCGGCATTTCGACCACGATGTCGTCGCCTTGGGCGCGCACAACCGCCCCCGGCACACCCAGGCGGGCCAGGCGCCGTGCCATCACGGCCATAGCCTCCCGCAAGAGGCCCGGAGCCAAGGAGTGGGCGGGCGCCTCCAGCACCACGACGTGCGCGGCCACCGCCGCGGTGGCGCGCCCCGAGAAGACGGTTGCCCCAGGGGTGAAGACAAGGCCCAGCGCGACTGCCACTCGAACGATAGGAGAGCCGCGTAGGCGAGCAGCCCACGGTCGAGCACGCAAGTGGGCGCCACCGGCCATCAGCACCGAAGCTAGCGCGGCCCCGGGGACGGCGTCGTCGCCCCCCCGCCCCATCTCGCAGCCGGCCGCCCCCGGTCGTCGCCTAGCCCAGCACGTCGCTCTTCGTTGAACAGCGCTCCCAGCGTTGAAGCGTTGAAGCGTTGAAGACGGTTCTCACAGCTGCGCGCGTCCTGCCTGGTTAGCAACCTTGTCCGTACAGCTCACCGCGCTCCTCTGTTCAGACAGTCGTCACATGATTTCGGAACAACCACACCTACCACTTGAGGTAGTTCGCCCCGCTCGCCGACCACTCGAAGGATCGCCAGTTGGCGATCATGGGCATCGGTCCCCCGACACCGGCCGTTCCGGTTGCTTTTGCTTACTGCTCGTCCTCAAACCGCGCCTTAGCCCGCGCGGTCGCCTCCTCGGGCGTCAGGCCTCGTCCGTAGTCGCGGGCGACGTTCACCATCACCCAGCCTGCTGACCCCCCGGCCGACCGTCAATCGGCTACAGGACGGCGACCTCGTGTCCCTCGTCAACTCCGGGAGGGGAGCCGCCAGTGCTTGGTGCCAGAACAAGCGCGTCCCCCCACCGACCTCAACCCCCGCCCCAGGTTGGGGCCTGAAGTGACCGGCGACGGGGCGGGACGGGCGACATACAAACCCATCTGGCGCTGCCCAACCCGGACCTTCTTGACTCGGCTGAGAATGCCGAACGACGGTGCGGCGCTCTGCGCGAGCCGACAGCGACGGCGGCATAACGTTCCTGTTACGCCACGGGACCGGGTGGGCCTTCGATGCGGTCGCGGAGCCATGTCGCGACTCGAGCCTCGTCCCATTCCCCAGAGGCGACGGCGAGCACGGCCTGCTCTGCCTCGTCAACCGACGGGTAGGTGGCCCACGACCAACCGTTCAACACGAGAAAGGCCCTCAGTGCCACCCACGCCGCCCGTTTGTTCCCGTCCGGCAGCGGGTGGTTCTTGGCGAGCCGGACCACCAGCACTGCCGCCTTGTCGACGAAGTCGGGGTAGAGCTCCTCGTTGCCCCAGCCGGCGGCGGGGGCGTGGAGGGCAGAATCTGCCAGGTTGAGCTGCGTGACCCGGCTGAGGATGCCGACGTCGAGCCCCATGACCTCGGCCGCTATCGCTAGGTAGTCGACTAGGTCGAGGTACGCGGTCCTCACTTGGCCAGGCGTTCGAGCAGCTCGCGGTCCTCCTGGATGATCCTCTGCACGCGTGCCTTGAAGCCGGGGTCGGCG
>PMLI01000548.1 GCA_003158835.1 Acidimicrobiaceae bacterium | reverse complement strand
CGACATGCAGGCACACCTTCGCGGCACCAAGCTCATTGTGATCGGCCTTACGAGCGTCCTAGGGCTCTCGGTGGCCGGGTGTGGCGGCCAGACAGCGGCCCCCACTAGCCGGGAGGTTGGGAGCGAAGGCACCAATATCGTCCTGACGGCGTACACGACGACTATGGCTGCCAAGACGGCCGACGTGAGCCTCACGGAAACAGTGGAATCCGACAATCAGACCGTGGCTGTGAAGGCTGCTGGCGTGGAGGAGCTCGACGGCAAGCTCGCCCAGATGACCGTCTCGGTACCCAACGTCGGTACCCTCCAAGAGCGCATTATCGGCACGGCCCTTTACATTCAGGTCCCGAGGTCGGAGCGTTCCCGTCTCACGCTTGGCTCGCCATGGGCGCAGCTCGACCTGGACCAGGTCGTACAGACTGAAACGGGCGCGAGCCTCACGCAGATGACGGACGCTTCGCAAACAGCTGGGCAGTACCTGGTGTACCTTGCCGGGATCAGCTCGGGCAGTGTCGAGGACATGGGGCCTGCCCTGGTCCGGGGGGTGCCGACAACTGAGTACGCAGCGACCGTCAACCTTAACGAGGTCGCCGCTCGGGAGCCCGCTTTCAAGGCGGCCGTGCAAACCTTTGAGACAGAACTGGGCCCGTCGCAGTTCCCGGTCACGGTCTGGTTGGACGCCACTGGCCGTCTCCGCCAGTTGGACATGAACCTCGTGCTGATCGGGGCAACAGCGGATGTCGTCTTCGACGTGTGGGGCTTTGGGGCCCGAGTCCAAGTGCAGGCGCCTCCCCCCTCGCAGGTCGCCCTACTGGGTGACTTCCCACCAGCGCCGACGACGCCGTGACCCCCTGGCGCCCGGCGGCAGCGTCACGCGGTTCCATCGCCCTCTTGCTCTCGGCTTCGGTTCGGACCTTGTGTAGGCGCTGGTGGGTGCTCGTGGGCACCAGGTCCTCGCTACCGTTGGCCTGGGGCAAACCCAGTCCTCGCCGAGGAGATCCTCGGTTCCCTGAGCGCCAGCAAGCCGGCCTGACCGGTTTGCCCCGAGTAGGTCTCATTTGCAACCGGATGACTACTGAGAACGCAGGATATTATGGCGTCTCTGCTGGAGACGGTTGGCGGGCGCAAAGCCGTCGATCTGGCGTGATTCTCCTTACAAAACCTAGTGTTCTGCCCCCACGCATAACGGCAGATCGGTGCCCCCGTACTGGCCAGTACGGGGGCGACGCCAACGGCACGGCCACGATCTCAGGCACCACGGCCACCGCGACCGTGGGGCTGTGACGGCCTGGTACCCGGGCACAGTGACGGCCCGAACTGAGCTGCCGGGCCGTTGTGGTGCCTTGGGCTCGCTGCCGGCCATTGCTAGGGCTCTCTGAAGATGGCATGAGTCCCCAGGCGTCTCCAGCGCACGGCCGGCCACTGCCTGCCTTCCTCGTCTGTGACTGTTGCCCACTCCCAGGTGGCCCGTCCGTCTGGGCCACTGAAGCTCCAGGTCATCTCGAACACCCCTGGAGCGTTGACAACCGCCTTCACCCGCAGGCCGGCCGGCCACTCCGAGGAGCCCTTGGTCTCGATGAAGCGCTCACAGGCGTCATTGAACGCCCGGACGGCGGCCCCGAACATCTCGCGCTCGTTGTTGTCCAGGTGACGGTAGTCAGCCTTGAACGGTTCTGTCCGCTCGAACCTCACGAGTCGAGGTCGTCGAGCAGCTCGTTCACGTCATGGGCGACCGCCACACGCCCGGTGCCGATGGCGTCATCGGCTTCGCGCTCCATGCGCTGCCAGCGTTCCGTCCAAAACCACGCCTGGTCGGCCGGCACGGCGACGTGCGGGCGCAGGACGATCTCGCCCCCGCGTTCTATCACTTCGACCTGGGCGCCGGGCGTGTCCAGCCCGAGGTGACGCCGGACCGCCGCTGGGATGGCGATAAGCCCTCGGCCCTGGACGGTCACGAAGTTGCGCTCATCTGCCACCACGAGCATCTTAGCAGACGATCGGCAGTCCTGCAGTATCGCAGTAATGCTGTAGTACTGAGATGCGGCGTCCGGGCGCTGGGAGATCGTTACCCCGAGACGTCGGCACCTCGATATGTGCTCTACTCATCGCCCAGTGCAGCGCACGCATCGCCGTCGCTAGGCATTGGTCATTGACACTGCTGGCTGGTGCTGGCCGCATGCCCATGCAATAGCGGACAATATTTGCTGGTGGGGTCCGTGGCGGTGCCGCGCTGGTGCTCGACAGCGGACGGGGCCGAACCAAGACGATCATGAACACGTCAGACGAACGGCACCCCGTGCTGTACGGCGCAGTGGGCCTCGACCGGCACGGGATCGTGAGTGGCGGCATGGGCTTTCTGGGCACTGGGCGCGGGGCGCGGGCGGTGCTGTTGTCGGAGAGCCTGAGTTTCGACGGCCCCGAAGGAGCCACGGTGACGGTCACCTCGCGCCGGCCGGGTGACGACGACCAGTTCGAGCGTGCCCGCACTTGGGCACCGACGGGACCCTATCTCGCTCTCCCCGCGGCAGAGCGCAGACCGCTCGGGACGGTACCCGGCCAACCCCTCGCCCGGTCGAGGTCGACTGGGTGCCGGCGACGGTTATGGTCGACGGCGAAGCTGCGCCGTTCGAGATGAGCGACCTCGGTGACGGCTACTGGGCCGCGATCGGGCGCCTGACGGACGCCATCGTCACGATCGACAGCCGGGGCGTCCCGATCAGTGCCGTCCGGCTCGAGCGCCTGGCCAGCCGACGGCCACCCTCACCAGCTCCACCGGACATCGGCGAGCGGTCCGCGGCGGTCATGCAAGCCTTGGACGAGCGCCCTTATCCCGCCAGGTGCGGTGACGGCGATAGCTCCACGACGCCTCGGGCCTCGTCGCTGACCGATTGGGTGACGAGCTGGGCCGAGGCGCACAACTCTCTCAGGCTTGGTCTACTCCATCGGGCGGCGTTCGTTGTACGAGAAGTCACATCTCCCGGCCAAGGCTGTCTGCCGGTTCTGCCGAGGACAGTACAAGCGGATCTTGACGGCCTCGAGTGAGTTGCCCATTCTGGCTGGTGCGGACGGCGCTGGCGCTTAGGGGGTCCCGGGCTCATTTGCCGGTCGACGGGGGGTCGCCCGATGCCTCGGACTGGGCCTCGATGACCATCACGACCTTCGGGCTGATGGACCAGTGGTCGTCGGCTTTGGCCTTGGGCTGGAAGATGGCACCGACACCCAGCAAGACCGCCCCAAGAGCCGGCACAACGATGCGTCCCAATCCCACAAGGCCAGCGTAGAACCTGAGATCGAGGGGTGTCGGGCGGCGGCTCCTACGGTGGGTGCTCTGGCGGTCCGGGGGCGGCAGGTTGCTCTTTGTTGGTACCCATGGATGCGCAGCCCCACAAAGGGACCTCGCCGGGGCGCCCCAGGTAGTAGTGCACTAGCCGGGCCGGTCGTCCGTGACTATGCGGCCACCACTCGGCTCCGAGCTCAGATCGATAATCCGGGTGCTTCTTCGGTATCGGCTTGCTCAGGTGATTGGTCCTGCCGGAGCACGCCAGTCCCGTCGCTATGCTCGGAGCCCCCTTGACACATAAGCGTTTACGGGCAGCGCATATTAGTATTAGTTACTCTGGCACCTTATCCCTGGCGGCGCGACTGGCAAGAAGGCGGAAGCTCAGCGGCAGGCGCGGCCTACCGGGAGGTGTGCTCCATGTGCCCTCTGCCGTCTCGACGAGCCAAGGGAAGTGAGGCCACACGGTCCAATCGTGCTCGACCAGCCACTCGAGGCGCAGCCCGTGGCGGACGAGCTCACTGACCGTTTCACCGACCCCGTGGTTCCACTCGTACTGGCGCTTGTTCTGCATCGGCCCGCCGGAATCGGTGTATGTGTACCCCGAGTCGTCTGCCAATGGCTCGGCCTCTTCGAAGTACGAGCGGATGAGCTCGGGCCGGTCGTCGGCGAGCGCCCATGCCAGCGGGTGCCCGTCATGGAGGTAGAAACGCCCGCCCGGAGCTACGAGGGCGCCGACCTGAGCCGCCCAGCGCTCGACGCTCGGCAGCCAGCACAGGGCGCCCAGGCTTACGTGCACGATGTCGAACTCGGCGTGGCCGAGGGCATCGACGGCCTCGTACACATCGGCGCAGACGAACTCGGCCCGTTGGGCCAGGCCGGCGCGTTGTGCGATGTCCCTGGCGGCCGTCACTGCCGCCGGGGCGAAATCGAGCCCGGTCACCTGAGCGCCTGCCCGTGCCCAGGCGAGCGTGTCCAACCCAAAATGGCACTGCAGGTGGAGCAGGCTTAGCCCCGTCACGTCGCCCAGGGCCTCGGTATCGCGCCGGCTCGGCCCTGGCTTGTCCCGTAGCCACCCATCGAGGTCATAGAAGCGGGACCCCAGGTGAACGGCCACCCGCTCGTCCCAGTTCGCCCGGTTGGTAGCCCTGAAATCCTCCCACTTGTCGTTGGCCATCAAGGCGAGCAGCGTAATCGCCTCTCGCTCGCGGAAGAGTGGGGCTGCCCTTGCCGGATGGACGATCTGTCGCAGGCTCTCCCCGTTGGGGGGTGAGCGCCGCACCGTCGATCGGGCGCGGTGTGGGTGCGCTGGCGGCGGTGTTCTGTCCGCTTGTTCTGTGATTGTCCTTCATCGTCAAATGGCGTTGTAACCGCAGGATCGGAAAGACGTTGGGCGTAGTGGCCTTGACCGTCGGAATCAGTGGCACGTGACCATCGGGACTTGGGGGCAGGCGATTCGTGGTAGCGAGCTGTGCTGTTGGCGTTTGGCAGCAGAGTGCAATGACCATACAAGGGTTACGTTGCTGTCGGAGTTCCCGAAGAGTCGGGCCCCCGGGTTTAGATGATGGTGATGCCTCCCTTGGTCAAGGCGACCGGTGAGGAGTTGGGCAGTACGGTGGGTTGTCCTGATCCTGGCGTGTAGGTGATGGTGATGCCGAAAGACGCCGGGGCCGTCTTGGTGGCGGCGTTGGCGATGTCTTTGTAGGTCGCCCCCGACTTGGCTAGTTGCCAGCCGCCGTGGCCTTTGTTGAGGGTCGTGTT
>PMLI01000437.1 GCA_003158835.1 Acidimicrobiaceae bacterium | reverse complement strand
GTCTTCGAGATCTTCTTCGACTCGAGCCGCGAACGCTCCAGCATGTTCTTGAAATCCATGTTCCCGCCGAAATTGAGCTGGTACGTGCGGTCCAGCACGAGCCCCCTGTCCTCGAACAGGCGGGCCAGGACCCGGTGCGCGATCGTCGAACCGAGTTGGCTCTTGATGTCGTCACCTACGATCGGCACACCGGCGGCACTGAACTTCTGTGCCCACACGGGGTCGCTGGCGATGAAGACCGGTATGGCGTTGACAAAACCGACCTTGGCGTCCAGGCACGCCTGCGCATAAAACTTCTGAGCCGACTCCGAACCCACCGGCAGGTACGACACCAGCACGTCCGCCTCCGATGCGGCCAGGGCCCCGGCCACGTCGACGGCCGGGGCAGGGGACTCCTCGATCGTTTCCCGGTAGTACTTGCCCAGGCTGTCCAGGGTGGGGCCGCGCTGGACGTCGACCCCCAGTTCGCCTACGTGGGCGAAGTGCACCGTGTTGTTCTGGCCGGCCCAAATGGCCTTGCCGAGGTCCTCGCCGACCTTGCCCGCGTCCACGTCGAAGGCGACTACGACCTCGATGTCGGCGATGTGGTACCCGCCCAGAGCGACGTGCATGAGACCGGGCACGCGATCGCCCGCCCTGGCGTTGCGGTAGTACTCCAGTCCCTGCACGAGAGCGCTGGCGCAGTTACCCACCCCGGCTATCGCCAATCGTATTCTTGCCATTACAAGCTGTCCTTTACTGTTGGTGGGTCGTCACTGCGCGGGAGGTCCAGGCACCGGGGGCACGGGCCGCTGGAGTTGCGACGCGCTGGCCAGAGGCACGAGCCGCGACCGACCGCGCGCCGTGGGCCGGCCCGGGGCGGGGACGGGGGAACTCGGGCCGGCTGCCGTCCTGCCCACCCGTTCCTCTTCGATCAGGTGGTCCAGCCAGGAGACGTCGCCGGACAAAGCCTCCCGCTGGCGCTCGAAGAGGAGCTTCATATAGCGGTCGTCACGCCGTGCCCGGGCCCGGCTCGCCAATTGGACGAGGCGCTCCCCCAGTACGGCCCGGCGCTGTTGGAGGAGACCGAGCCGGCTCTCCGGCGGTAGGTAGCCCGCAAACGCGAGCCTCAAATGGAACGACCGCTCGTCCTCGCCCCCGCTCTGGCTGCCGGTCAGGAGGTCCTCGAACATCTTTGCGCCCAGCACCGTGATGCCGTAGACCTTCCGGCGCCGGTCGGCCCGGCGTTCGGCCAACGGCTGGCCGGCTCCACCCGGGAGCGGCTCTTTGGCCACGGCCAGGACGCCAACGGCACCGGCTGCCTCGAGCCTCGCCAGCGCCGGGTACAGGGAACCGAACGACACGGCACTGGAAACGCCGAAGACGTCCGACAGGCGCTTCTTCAGCTCGTAGCCGTGCATGTCCTGTTCCTTGAGCAGGCCGAGCACCGCCATTTCGAGCATGCGGGCATACTAGCGCCCTGATGTATCGTTTCGCTACATCATAACGCTACATCACGTCGCGATAGATGGAGATCATCCGGAGATGGGCCGCCGACCAGGTACCCTGTGGCCTGTGGTAGCAGTATGGCGATGACGTACTTGCCAAAGGCGGCCGTCAACGGCTCCTCGTCGTTGCGAGTCCTCGGCAACGTGGATTACCGGCTGGCCCGCAACGTCGTGGTAAACGAGTACCGCAAGGGCCACTTGTCCCGCTTGGACATCTGCGACGCCCACCCCGAGCTGCTCCGGGCGGCCCTTGACGCCGGGGAGAACACCCAGGAGGACTGCCCCATCTGCGAGGAGGTCAAGTTGAGGCTGGTGTCGTACGTGTTCGGCCCCCGGCTCCCTCCCTCCGGTCGCTGTGTGGGCTCGAAAAAGGAGCTCGCCAAGTTGGCTAACCCGGGCCGAGACCTGGCTTGCTACGTGATCGAGGTTTGCTTGTCCTGCTCTTGGAACCACCTGGCACAGGCTTTCTCGCTCACCAGTAAAGGCTCGGGCTGACCCCTCCGGAGCCCCGACCGCGAGACGACCGGGAGACGTCCGGCCGGGCTTAGCGATAGCATCGGTTTGCGGCCGGTAGCCCCGAGGCACTGGACCGCAGGAGGGTGAGATGACGACTGTGCAGAAGCCGCCCAGGTTTGGCGCGCCCGGTATCCGAGCCCGCAAGGGTGCAGGCCAGCCCCTTGTGATGGTCACCGCCTACGACGCATCGACGGCGCGTGCCGCTTCGGCCAGCGGCGTCGACCTCATCCTGGTGGGTGACTCGCTCGGCATGGTGGTGCTCGGTTTCGAAGACACGCTGCACGTCACCATCGAGGACATGGTGCGCCATACCGGAGCAGTGGCCCGTTCGCACCCACCCCAGCTCGTGGTGTCCGACCTGCCGTGGGCGAGCTACCACTCGGGCCCCCGCAAGGCAGTAGAAAACGCCGTGCGCCTGGTACGGGCCGGGGCCGGCGCCGTCAAGCTGGAGGGAGGCGCCAAACGCCTGAAAGTCGTACGTGCCATCCTGGACACCGAGATCCCCGTCATGGGCCACATCGGG
>PMLI01000161.1 GCA_003158835.1 Acidimicrobiaceae bacterium | reverse complement strand
ACCGAGCGCTGCATATCGGTGACCTCTTCGGGACGCTCGTCGACGAGCAGGACCATCAGGTGGACGTCAGGATTGTTGGCCTCGATCGAATGCGCTATCTGTTTCAGGACAGTTGTCTTGCCCGCTTTGGGGGGCGAAACGATGAGCCCGCGCTGGCCTTTGCCGATGGGCGAGACGAGGTCTACTATCCGGGCGGTTACGTTGCCCGGCTCCCCCGGGATCTCGAGGCTCAATTTGTCGTCGGGGAACAGCGGGGTGAGGCTCTCGAACTTCGGGCGGTTCCGGGCATCGTCGGGAGGTAGCCCGGCTACAGACTCAACCTTAACCAGCGCCGGGTATTTTTCGTTGTTGGCCGCGGGCCGGAAGGAACCTTCAATGAGGTCGCCCTTGCGCAGGCCGTAACGGCGGACCTGCGTGATCGAAACGTAGACGTCCGTGGCACTCGCCAGGTAACCGTTGGTGCGCAGGAAACCATAGCCCTCCTCGCGCAGGTCCAAAAGACCCGAGCACGGTACGAGGTCGCCCGTATAGGCCACCTCAGTCGTTTGCGCCGTGAACTCCCGCTCGGCCGGGCGCGTTGGCTTCTCGCGGTTGCGCCGCCTCCGCCGCCGGCTGTTGCCGAGCCCGGGGTCCAAGTCGTGGCGCTGCCGACCCTGATCGGCGCGCTGAAACCCGGAAGAACTGTCGCCGCCCTGGTTGTCCCCGGACGGGGCCGGAGCGCGGTCGGCGGAAGGGTTGGCGGCATGACCCGACTGGTTGCCGTTACCGGCAGGAGCCGGCGGGGCCTGGTCCAACTGTTCGACGGTGGCTTGAGGGGCGTGGCCGTTTGTATGGACCAGCTCCAGTTGCACGGCGCCGTCCTCGGTGACCGGGCTGCCTTCGGCCTCAGCCGCGGGCTTGCGGGCACGAGGCCGGCGCGGCTTGTCCGTCGCCGGTGCCGCATCCGCCTCAACGCCTGTGACATGGAGTATGTGCGAGACCAAGTCCGCCTTCTTGGTGCGAGCCGCCGGGGATGTACCCAGGGCCAAGGCGATGGCGAAGAGCTCGTCCCGCTCCTTTGCCTCAAGCACGGAACGCTCGAGCTGCAGGTCGCTCATTGACTACCTCTGTGGTGGTGTGAGTGTTGTGAATAGGTGTGAGTGGTTTGAATAATGTTTCGTCGGGGCCCGGAGCACCCAGATTGAGACTGGTCAGGCCTCCCTGGGCCTGGGCCATAGCCGCCTAGTTTGCGGCTTTGCCACTGATTCGCCCCCGGGGGAAACCCGCTCCGGATGAGGTCCCGCTCATGCCTACGCCGAGCCGGACAGGGCCCATATTACCAGGCCTGCGGCCTTCGCGCCAGGAACCCGGGCACCCGCTAGAGGGCCAGCTCTTCCATCACCGCGGCCAGGTCGGCATCCACCGCCCTGGGTACGGCGATCTGGCCAATGGCCACGTCGGGATCCTTCAGCCCATGACCGGTAAGCACACAAACGACCCTGGCGCCCGGCGGGGCGCCGACCTTGACCAGTCCTGCCACGGAAGCAGCCGAAGCGGGCTCGCAGAACACGGACTCCTCCTTGGCCAGGAAGCGGTAGGCCTCGAGGATGGCGTCGTCGGTCACGGCCTCGATCATCCCTCCCGACTCCGCCGCGGCGGCGCTGGCGCCGTACCAGGAAGCGGGCTTGCCGATCCTTATGGCCGTAGCGATCGTTTCCGGTTTTTCCACCGGGTGGCCGAGCACGATCGGGGCGGCGCCGGCGGCCTGGAACCCCATCATGCGGGGCAGGCGCTTGAGCTTGCCAGCGTCCTGGTACTCGCGATAGCCCTTCCAGTACGCCGTGATGTTGCCGGCGTTGCCGACGGGCATGCAGTGGACGTCTGGGCCGTCGCCGAGCACGTCCACCACTTCGAAAGCACCCGACTTCTGACCTTCGATCCGGTACGGGTTTATGGAGTTGACCACGGTCACAGGCTCTTTTTCCGCCAGCTCGCGCACGAGCGCCAGGGCGCGGTCGAAGTTTGCCCTCACCTGGACCACACGGGCCCCGTGGACTAGGGCCTGGGCCAGTTTGCCGAGGGCGATATAGCCGTCGGGGATGAGGACCACACAGGCGAGCCCGGCGCGCGCCGCGTAGGCGGCTGCGGACGCCGACGTGTTGCCGGTCGACCCGCACACGACCGCCTTGGCCCCGTCCTCGACGGCTTTGGAAATGGCCACCGTCATGCCGCGGTCCTTGAACGACCCGGTGGGGTTGGCCCCTTCGACCTTGAGCCACACACGGGCCCCGACGCGCTCGGACAGCCGGGGAGCCGGCAGCAGCGGCGTGTTGCCCTCAAGCAGGGTCACGACGGGCGTCTTCGCTCCGACCGGGAGGTAGTCCCGGTACTCCTCAATGACGCCTCGCCACATCGCCGACGCGCTCAGGGACCGACCACCCGGACCAGGCTACCGATGCGCCTGACGGCGTCGAGCTGGCGCAGCTCGTGCAGGCAGGCCTGCACATCCCGCTCGTAGGCGGGATGGGTGACGAACACCAGATGAGCCTCGCTCTCCTGGGCCGGGTCGCGCCGGGCCAGGCCGGCCACGACGGGCTCGGGCTCCGCCGCGTCCTGTTCCATGGAGCGCACCGACACGCTGTGCCGGCCCAGTGCCCCTGCGATCGCGGCCAGGACCCCGGACCGGTCGGCCACGAACAAGCTGAGGTAATAGGCGCAGCGCAGGTCGTCGATGGGCCGCAGGGGCACCTCGCGCAACTCCAGCTTGCGGGCCACCCCCTTCACCGTCAGGTTGTGAGCTGCATCGACCAGGTCGCCCAGCACGGCGCTGGCGGTCGGGGGCCCGCCGGCGCCTCGGCCCAGAAGCATGAGCTGGCCGACGGCGTCACCCTCGATGAAGACGGCGTTGAAAGAGTCGCTGACCGACGCCAAGGGATGAGCCTGGGGGACCATAGCCGGATGGACCCGCACGCCGAGCGACCCGTCGGCGTCGCTCTCGACCACGGCGAGCAGCTTGATGACGAAGCCGAGCCGCCTGGCCGCTTCGATGTCCTGCCCGCTGACGCGCGAAATCCCCTCGCGGTAGACGTCGCCCGCCACCACTTTGGCTCCGAACGCCACGTTGGCAAGGATCGCCGCCTTGGCCGCGGCGTCGTAACCCTCGACGTCCGCGGTAGGGTCACGCTCCGCGAAGCCAAGGCTCTGGGCCTCGGCCAAAGCCTCCTGGTAGTTGACCCCGGAAGCGGCCATGCGGGTCAGGATGTAGTTCGTAGTCCCGTTGACGATGCCCATGACGCGGTGGATACGTTCGCCTGCCAGCGACTCGCGCAACGCACGGATGAGCGGCACGCCACCGGCAACGGACGCCTCGAACAGGAGATCAACGCCCGCGGCACTGGCGGCGTCCCACAGCTCGCCTCCATGGTTGGCGAGCAGTTCTTTGTTCGCGCTCACAACCGGCTTGCCGCTCCGCAAGGCCTCGAGCACCAGGTCACGGGCCGGGGATATGCCCCCCATCACTTCCACCACCACGTCGATGGCGGGGTCCCGGACTACCCCGAGCGCGTCCGTGGTGATGAGGCGCTCCACGCCAGGCACGTCGCGTTCCTTGGTGGCCGAACGCACCGCCACTTTGACCAACTCCAGCTGGATCCCCGTCCGATCGGCGATCCGCCTGGCGTCGGTGAGCAGGAGACGGGCCAGAGCGGTGCCCACATTGCCGCATCCCAGGAGGCCGACCCGAACGGTGGGCCGGCCCAGTGCCGCGGCCGCCACGTCGTCCGGGCCCCGGGGGAGCAGTTGTCCTTCGGTCGCTTCTATGACTGGGCAGGCTAGCCACGAGATGGGGCCCTTGGCCAGGAAGCAGCCGCGGGCTCGGGCGGCCCGCGCCGCCACTACATGTCCAGCGCCAGCATGTCCTCGTATGTCTCCCGCCGGACGACCACCCGGCGCTGACCGTCTTTCACGAAGACGACCGGCGGGCGGGGCACCTTGTTGTAGTTGGACGCCATCGAGTGCCCGTAGGCGCCGGTGACCGGAGTCGCCAGGACGTCGCCCACCCGGAGGTCAGCGGGAACGCAGGCGTCACGGACCAGGACGTCTCCCGACTCGCAATGTTTTCCGACCACCGTCACGACCCGGGGCCGTGCGGCGGTGACCTCCCGGGGCAGAAAAGCCTCGTAGCCGGAGCCGTACAGTACCGGCCGCGGGTTGTCGCTCATACCCCCGTCGACGCTGACGTAGGTCCGCAGGCCAGGCAGGTCCTTGACGGTGCCGGCCGTGTAACACGTCAACCCCGCCGCCGCCACGATGGCCCGGCCCGGCTCGGCGCACAGCACCACATGGTCGGGCACGCGGGCGGCGGCGGCCGCCCGGCGCAGGACCTGAGCCCATTCGGTGATGGACGGTGCCGTCTCGCCCGTGACATAGGCGACGCCCAGTCCGCCACCGATGCAGAGCTCCTCGAGCTCCAGTTCGTTGAAAAAGGGCCCCAGCACGGCCAGAGCGCGCTCGAAGCCCTCCAGGGCGAAGATCTGGGAGCCGATGTGAGCGTGCACGCCCACCAAGCGCACGCCGGCCGAGGGGTGGCGCAGTCGTTCCACGGCAGCGGCGGCGGCTCCCGACGCCAGGCCGAAGCCGAACTTCGAGTCGTCCTGGCCCGTCATCACATACTCGTGAGTATGGGCTTCGACGCCGGGAGTTACTCGCACCAGGACTTTGGGTGGCGGTCCGGCGTGGTTCGGGCCGGTCAGGGAGGTCAGACGCTCGATTTCGTCGAAAGAGTCCACAACGATCCGGCCGACCCCCGCCTCCAGCGCCGCTTCCATCTCGGCGCACGACTTGTTGTTCCCGTGCAGCACCAGCCGCTCGCCGGGCACCCCCGCCGCCCGGGCGACGGCGAGCTCCCCGCCCGTCGAGACGTCTATGCAGCAGCCCTCCTCGTGGGCGAGAGCGGCCATCGCCTTGCACAGAAAGGCCTTCGAGGCGTAGGCGACCCGGGGACCGAAAGCCTGCCTGGCCTCGCGGCAGCGCCGGCGGAGGTGCTCCTCGTCATAAATGAACACCGGCGTCCCGACCTCTTCCACCACGCTCAGGACGTCCACGCCGCCGATCCGGAGCCGCCCGGCGCCATCGAGCTCAGCCGTCTCGGGTAGCAGCCGTACCGGTAGCGGGGCGTGACGACCAGGGGAAGTGGCATCGGCCACAGAAAGCGGCGGGCCGAAGTCAACAGAGAGCGTATCGGGGATCACAAGCAACCATCGTTACAGGCAGGAGGGTGGCGGTGCTGCGCACCACTATGCTGAGGCGGCGGCCCTCGTAGCTCAGGGGATAGAGCACCGGCCTCCGGAGCCGGTGGCGTGGGTTCGAATCCCACCGAGGGCACCAGCCGGAACAGCCTCTACCAGCAGGAACTTTGTAGAGGCAGGTTCTCCCTAAGCGCCCGTTGGAGCCCTTTGGTAGCCCCTATTTGCCGTCATCATTGGGAGGGGGGTGGGAGGGAGCGGGACGCGTCGACGGATGGCGCTGCCGGAGCGGGCGGGACGACTTGTCGCAACGCACATCCGGTCGGCCCGATCGTCAAGGCTGGGGGCCGCCCGTGAGCAAGCTCGAACAGGCGAGCTCCACCTAGACGTGCCCGCCACCACGTACAACGTGCTGCCCTTACCGCCGAAGGGCGTCCAGAACTCATCCAAGCGGCCGTTGTGCCCGTAGGTAGTGGAGGCCAGCACTTTGCCCCCGGTCGCCTGGGCACAGGTGGCCCCGACATCGTTGGTCAAAATGACAAGGTCGCCTACCCTCATCACCAAGTCGCCCATCATCGTGTCGTCGCCGGGGAGGGGCGGCCCGACAAGGGTCGAGGGAGCGCTCCGGTAGAAACGTCCCTGGAGCGAGCCCTCCCGGAAGAAGTTGGCGGTCCCGGCGTTGCCGCTCCGCCACGACAGCCACAGGCCCCCAGGCACAGCCACGAGCTGAGGCGGCATGACAGCAGGAAGCATCACCAGGCGCTTGACGACCGTGCCGTTCGAAGCACTTACCTCCATGACCCCGATGGACTTCCCTCTAGCCACCGAGCTCGTCGAGACGTCGAGGTAGCGGCCGTCCGGCTCGACTGCCAGCTCTGAGACCCCACCCGTCCCGGTCAGGACCACCCTCGCCACGACGGCGCCAGTGCTCGGCCGGACGAGCCTGAGCTCGGCGCCGGCGGCCACCCACAGGTCACCTCGGTGGGGGCCTGTCGGTTGGAACGCGCTCGGGAACTGGTAGCACGTCGGGCACGCCGGGAACAGGGGGACCGCAGGGCCGACAGAGAGGTCGCTCGTCCTGACGGGCCGCAGCACATAAGGCCCGACGGCGCCCCCCTCGAGGCCGAGCTTGGCTGGGCCGATGACGTAGACACCGCGGCCATAAGAGATGACGGCGCTCCCCGCTGGTAGCTCTGCCCCTTTGCTCACTCGGCCGCTGACCATGTCAACCTCTGTCAGCCGCTGGGGCGAGTACGCCCAATCGTGCACTGGACCAGCCCGACCGCCAGGTGGCTACCCACAAGCTCGACCGGGAAGAAGCTGAACGGCGCTTCAGCGACGAACCTTGTCGGCCACGGTGCACCCCTGGGCCGATGGGCGGCAAGCAGGCGTGGCTGCGTGACGTCACGGTGGCTCGGTGTCCGTGCGGGCGCCAGCCGAGGGCGAGGCGCGTCGGTCGGCCGCGTTTCCGGAGCGGCGCCCGCAGCAGAGTTTGAGACGCCCGCCAGTAGGACTATCAGGGCGGCGACAACCCGTACCGCGCCAGCGCAACCTCTGGCGCCCTCTTGCCTCCGCACGCTTGGCTAACTCGTAGGGCTTGCCCGGCGGTCCCGCTCTGTCCGCAGTCGCGGTGGACGCCTGAGCGGGGAGCTCGAGGGGTATCTCGCAAGGTCTCAATATGTGCGGCGACCACTACGCTCCTGGCGAGCGCCTGCCCGTGGATTTGGCGCGCTGCGTGGGATAGCTCGGGCAGTCCCCATCACCTGCATAACCGGGCATTCTGGACCTGGGGGGCGAGCTCCCCATGGTCCCAATCGTCGTCGCCGTCCCTGAGCCGGCGCTTCGTTGCGGTCGTCGTGCCTTGGCTACGTGCTCACGCTCCCCAGCTCCGCGCGTATCTTGGGGAACCAGCTGGGTTGTTGGTGGGTTGTCCGGGTCGTGGAGGATCGTCAGCGACACACCCTAAAGGCACGGGCCGGCGCGGCGGCTGCCGCCGTTGTGGTCTTGGTCGTCGCTACGTTCGTGCCTCCGATGCAGCTGGTTGACCGGGTCGCCTGGCGAGCCCAATGGGGCACGTGGGTGGCAACGCCAGAGCCGCCCAGGGTGGACTTCTGCGCGCACCATTTCTACCCGGGAGGCGACCTGCACTCCCTCACCTGGGTAAGAGAGCAGGCGGCCCTGACAGAACGAGAGGAAAGCTCCGTCCGGGCATGGA
>PMLI01000595.1 GCA_003158835.1 Acidimicrobiaceae bacterium | reverse complement strand
GGGCCCAACGGCGCCGGCAAGACCACCACGGTCCGCATGCTGGGCACCCTCATCGCTCCCAGCTCTGGCTCGGCCACCGTGGCGGGCTTGGCCCTGGCCCCGGAGAACGGGGTCGAGATCCGCCAGCGCATCTCGGTCATGCCCGAGTCGCCCGGGCTCTACCTCCGCCTGAGCGTGGCCGAGAACCTCGAGTGCTTCGCCGGCCTCTACGGCCTGGCTGACCCCCGCCCGCGCATACAACGGGCGCTGGAGGCGGTCAACATGGGAGGACGGGCCAAGGACCCCTGCGGCACTCTTTCCAAGGGCCTCCGCCAGCGGGTCGGGCTGGCCCGGGCGCTGCTGAACGACCCCGAGGTCGTCTTCTTGGACGAGCCCACCTCGGGCCTGGACCCGGTGGCCACCCGCGAGGTGCACGAGCTGGTCGACGGCCTGCGCCAGCGGGGCGTGACGATCTTCCTCACCACCCACCGCCTGGAGGAGGCCGAGCGGCTCTGCGACCGGGTGGCCATCTTCTCCACCACGCTGCGCTCGGTGGGCCGGCCCGACGAGCTGAGGGACCGGCTGTTCAAGAAGCAGATCTCAGTGGAAACGGTGGCCCCGCTGGCGGCACCCGAGGCCGTCTTCGGCCCGGTGGCCTCGGTCGAGGCCTGGAGCGCCAAGGGCAGTTCCAGCTACCTCCTTACGGTGACCGACACCAAAGTGGCCGCCCCCGAGGTGGCTCGTGGCCTGATGGGGGCCGGCGCGGACATCCTGTCCATCGCTGAGTCGCGCCATTCCCTGGAGGACGTCTACATGGAGCTCGTGGACCAAGACGTGGAGGTGTCCAGGAGGTGAACATGAGCATGGCACGCGTGCGGGCCATCGCCCGCAAGGAGTTCCGGGACTACCGGCGCAACCGTTTCGTCGTCTTCACCATGGCGATCGCGCCGGTCGTGTTCGTCACCTGGGCGCTCATCAGCATCCTGGCCATCGCGGCGGCAGAGCCGAGCTCCGCGCTCGACACCTCGGTGGGCCTGACCATGCTCTTCATGCTCCTCGTGCCGGCCACCGTCCCGGCGACGATCTCCGCGTACTCCGTGGTGGGAGAGCGCGAGCAGGGGACGCTCGAGCCGGTGCTCACGACCCCCGTCACCAACGGAGAGTTCCTGGTGGGCAAGGCGCTGGCGGCGCTGGTGATCTCTTACGCCATCTTCGGGCTAGTCCTGGCCTGCGTGGCGCTCTTCGCCCACCCGGCGGTGTCCTCGGCCGTCTTCCGGGCGCCGCTGCTGCTGGCCCTGGCGCTGTTCACACCGCTCATCGCCGGCTGGTCCATCCTGGTCGGCATCGCCGTCTCGGCCCGCTCACGCGACGTCCGGGTCGCTCAGCAGATCGCCACGTTGGCCAGCTTCCCGCCGGTGGCGGTGACGGCGCTCATGTCCTTCGGCGTCATACCGCAGAGCCTGGCTGTCGCCCTGGGCTTGGCGGCCGGGCTGGTCCTCGTCGACAGCCTGGGCTGGCGGGCCGTGTCGGCCATGTTCGACCGCGAACGCCTCGTGACGAGGTCGTGAGGACGCCGTGCCCGCGGCTCTCAGCTCAGGAAGCCCAGTGCACAACTGGGTTTCGTCCGCGAACCTGACCGAATGCACCCCAGACCACGGGGGGCGTGGATAGGACGCCGCCGACCGCGGCGCGTTGGGCAGGCACTATCTCGGCGCACATTCTGCATCACCTTCGAGTTGCCAGCGATGAGCGCCACACCGTCGATCTGCAGCGATTCTCCTTACAAAACCTACGGTTCTGGCGCCGCGCATAACGGGGCGTTCTGGAACCCTGTGGTCTGCGCGCGAGTTCCCGCCGTCGAGCGCGCTGTACTCGACGAGCGAGCACCTCGCCGGGACTGGTCACGCGCGCTGGTCTGTCCGTAGAACGTCCCCGTTCCAAGCCAGCCCGACGCGAGGACTCAGTGGGCGGCGCGGTCGTGGAACCCGACGCCGAGGGCTAATCGCTGGTCACGGGTGAGCACGACCGAGCGAGGCGCTCGAGGAGCGAGGCAGCATGGCCCACGTCGGGCAGGGAGGCGGCCTCGTCGCGCAGCGGGCCGACGTTGGCCCTGTAGGACGGGTCGGACAGGACCATGTAGGTCGCCCCTGCGATCTCTGTTGGTGTGCTCGTCATGGCGTCCAGAGCCACAGCAATGCCGAGCGCGGTGCAGCGGTCGGCGTTCAAGGGTTGGTCGGCGCCCATGGGGAGCAGCACTTGGGGCAGGCCAAGAGCCAGGGCAGCGACGACCGTGCCGGAGCCGCCATGGGACACGACGACATCGCTCTCAGCCAGGACGTCGGCCAACGGCAAAAACTGCTCGATGCTGACGTTGGGTGGTTGGTCGCCGAGCTCGGCTGGGCCGATCTCGTCGCCCACGGTGACGAGCACGTCCACAGGGAGGCTGCTGATGCCGGCGAGCACGCGGGCGAACAGGTCACCGGACTCCTGGGGGAACACTGTGCCGAGGGTGAAGTAAACCCTGAGCCGGCCCTGAGGCGCCACCGGGCGGGCCGGGACCCGTCGGCCACGGTCGCCCTCGAGGACCGCGGGGCGCACGTGATGAGCCGTGGTCGGGAGCGGGCCCCTGGGGTCGCGGTAGCTGGGTGGCGCCGCCACGATGCTCAGGTAGCGATGCAGCATGCTGACCGCCTCGTCGGGGTTAAGCCCGTGCTCAGCCCGCAGGCGAGCCAGGGGCTCACCAACGACATCGGGCCGCGCAAAGCCACCGGCAGCGATGACCATTACCGCAGCATGGGGAAGGCCCAGACGTTCGGCCGCCACTGCCCCGGCAAAGTCCATCTCGTCCCGGACGACCAGGTCTGGCCGCCACCGCTCGGCAATTGCGCGAAGGGGCGGGACACGCGTGGCGGCGACCCGCCCGGCAAAGGACCTACGGACGGCTCGCTCCTCGGCCACGCGGTCCACGTGTACCAAGGGCCGGCGCTGCCCCGGGGCGAGCAAGGTCGCGCCGCCGCTGGGCTCCGCCCGCCAGCCCATAGCCTCCACGGTGCCCACCATGGCGTCCTGGCAGGCATACAGGACTTCATGGCCTCGGTCGACCAGGGCCCGAGCGAACGGGACCGTGGGCAAGAAGTGGCCGCTAAAGGAACGGCACCCCCGGAACATGTACGTTCGTCCAGGCCTGTGAGCCGGCTCTGCCGCTCGTCAAGGCCCGCCTGAGCCTGCGTCTACTGGGCCACGAGACGAGGTTTGCGCCAGACAAGGAACAAGGCAACGGCGAGTGCCCCCACCCAAAGCACGCAACTGGTAACGAGCGCCCGTTCGGCGAGCCCTTGGTCGGTCCCGGTGAACGATGAGACCACCAGGAGGAGGAACAAGAAGGGGCAGGCCACACGTGCCGGCATCAAGGCGAACTTGGCCACCCCCCATCCCTGCAGAACGCTCAGTCGCTGCCAGAGGGGCGCAGGGGTGAAGGCGAGCACCGACAGGGCAACCCCCGCCACGATGGCGTCGGTCAGGCCGCCGGGACTGCTGAGCTGGCGGTGGACGGTGCAACCGGGGTCGGAGAGGCTACAGGGTATGAGCGGGAACGAGTTGCCGAGAGCGAGGGCCGAAAGGCCGAGCATCCACGGGGCTTGGGAGGCTACCCTCCCCGCGCCGGAAAGGGCGGGGCGCAAGCCGAGCACTGCGAAGCAGAAAGTGCCGATCCCTCCAGCGGCAAAGCATGCGATTGGGAACCACACATGGGGGGCGGTCGCCGCTTGCAGGTCGCTGATCGTGTCACTGACAACGCTGTAGCGGGGCCCCTGCCAGGTCTCGGCAACGGTCCAACCGGCCATGGACGCGACCTGTGCCAGCAAACCGACCAGGGCCCATACGGCGAGCCGCGCGCCGGCACCTGAGGGGAGCGGGCGCTCAGAGCCAGCGCCGGACGCGGGAGCAGTAATCGCCATATTCCCTGAACGCCTCCAGGCGTTCCTCTTCGATGGGGACCACCCACCAGTTGACGTACGCGAGCACCGCCACCAGGGTGAGCAAGGGCCAAGCTTGGAGCAGCGCACCGGCTTCGCCCACGTAGGTGAGCGCCAGGCCGAGGTACATGGGGTTGCGCGTGAAACGGTAAGGGCCGGAAGTGATGAGCACCTGCGACTTCTCTCCAGGCACCCTCGAAGTGCCCGCCCGCTTGAACATCGACCAACCCCACCCTGCCAACGCGAGGCCGGCCAGCACCGCTATGCCACCGGCCACCTCTACAGCGGTCCAACCCGGCGACGAGCGCAGGTGCACGGGCAAGAGCACTTGGACGCCGGCCCCGGCCAGGTAGCCCACGACAAAGACCCACGGGACGGGGATGTGGAGAAAGGGCTGCCTGGAACGCTTCCCCGTCAGCCCTGCGTTAGGTACCATCGCCCGCCATTCATTGATTGACTCGATCAACTATATTACCATGGGGACATGCCTCCTGGCAAGCGTGACGTTGCGATGATGGTGCAGGCCCTGTTCACCCTCGTCGGGGGCCTCGAGCGCGCCCGGCGCGCCAGCCCTGGGGCCAGCACCCTCGGCCTGCTGGAAGTCGTGGCGGCCCGCCATAAGGTCCGGCCTTCAGAGATCGCCGAGCTGCAACAGGTCCACCCTTCCCTCGTCACCCGCCAAGTGCGCACCCTGGAAGACGCTGGTTACGTGGAAGTCTCCGTCGACCCTGCCGACCACCGCTCATGCCTGGTCAGCCTTACAGCGGCAGGTGGCGAGGAGGTCCGGCGGCTCCGGGAGGTAGGCCTGGAGCGCTTCGCCAAGTTCGTCGCCGATTGGGAACCGGACCAAGTGCGCACGCTCACAGCGCTCCTGCAAAAGCTGGAGGCGTCCAAGGCAGCCGTGGCGGCGGGTGAACGGAGGCTGCCGGGGCGTCGCTGGGCGAAACTGAGGGCTTCAGGGCAGGCCCCCGACCAAGAAAGCTGACAGGACCTACGATGAGCCCTTCGCCCGGACGGATTGAACCGTCGGCCTCCCACTTCTGCAGCGTTCTGGCGAGGAAGTCGAGGTCCATGCTGCTAGCGTGCCATTCCCGGCCTCGACCCCCACACAAAGGGCCAGTTAGGCCTGGACTGGGGTGATCTCCCAGCCCTCGTCGTGGAGCCAGCGGACGAGCGTATGGGCGTCCGGCCGGTCGTAAGCGACAGGTTCATCGGCCGCGAACTGGTCTAGGTAGTCGGCAATGACGGCTACAGGGTCACGACGAGGGGCGCCGGTACCCTCGCTCTGCGGCTCGCTGCTCACCCAGAAGACCATAGCCCCCTCGGGGGGACCAGCCGTCATGGCGCGCCCTTGCCTACCAGGTGATCACGGCCTCGGCGACCCGCCCACGAGAGCTCAAGGTCGCGCCGTCCGGTACCAACTCGACTGCGCGGCCGACGCCGAAGGAGCCGTCGTCTTGGGCGCGGTCGGCTGTCGCGGGACGAGCCGCTAGAGAACGGCAGATAGGTTTGGGCCATGGGACTGCTGGGTCAGGGCCGCTGACCGGCACGGCACTTCGGACCCCGGGGTCGCACTTGCCGACCTGGTCTGGTGACTCGGAGCTTGAGACGGCTTGGCCGTCAGGAAGCCGGTGGTCTGTCGCTGTGGCCGCGGTTCAGGGAGCGGCCGCGTTGCCGGCGAGCGTCCACCCGACGAGCGCGTTGGCGTGACCGTGCCCCATGTGGTGCTCGGACTTGAGGTACCCGACGATGGCCATGTGCTTTTCGAGCCCGCACTCGGCAATGATCTTCTGCCACTCGGCGATGGAGCGGCCGTGGTTTTCCTCGATGGAAGGGAAGTACGACGCGGGCCCTTGCTTGGGCCAGGGCGGTGACTGGTCAGCCACGTTTTGGTCCTCCTGGAGCCTCGGCGGTACCCGCCTCGTCGATGGTCATGGTGAGTTCTCCCCTGTCAGCTGGCCGTGATGTTGACCTGCCAGCCGATACCGAAGCGGTCGATGAGGCCGCCGAAGATGTCGCCCCAGAACATCTTCTCCAAGGGGGCCTTGACGGTCCCACCGTCGCTCAGCGCATCGAAGATCCGGCGCAGATCGTTCTCCTCGGGGCCGACGATGGTCAGCTCGACCCTGGTCTGGACGTCGTTCGTCGCGTCGGAACGGTCACTCGCACGCAGAGTGAACGATCCGTTGTCGAGTGTTGCGTTGATGAGGAGGTGATTCTCGCTCTCAGGCGCCTTCGGATCGACGTCGCCACGCCGCGTGATCGAGAGGTCGCCGCCGAAGATGTCCCGGTAGAAGGTCATCGCTTCCTCAGTGTTGCCTGGGAAGAAGAGGTACGCCTCGAGCTTCATAGTTGACCTCCTGCGGTCGTTGAGGTGGCTAGGAGCAAGACCGTATGGAACTGGGTCGACGGCAGTCTGCTTTCCCGTGAACACCAGCCCGCAATCAGCGCCGCGGCTTCCTCGGGCATCACCGCGACGGCGTCTCTCGTGAGCCGCGAGCGGGTGTGCGATGGGCGGACCGGGGACAACTTCGACCGATGAGTCTTGCGCTGCGCAACATCGTCTTCACGATCGTGGTGCCGGGGGCGGGTGGCGTCTACGTCCCCTGGCTGATCCT
>PMLI01000434.1 GCA_003158835.1 Acidimicrobiaceae bacterium | reverse complement strand
GGCGCCGGTGCAGTCGGTGTCGAGGCCGGCTTCGACCGCAAAGCCTATCGTCCGGCTGAAATCCCCCTCACCCCATAGCAGCGCCGCCGCCACGACCTCGGCGTTGTTGATCGTGTGGACCCAGTTGTACCCGGCCAGGCGGCCCTCCATCGACGCCATGGCCTCGTCCCAGGACTTCCCGTTCTTGTGAGCGTCCATGGTCGTCCGCAGGGCTTCGGCCAGGCGCGAGCGGGCCGGCACCACGGACAGGGCCGCCTCGAGGGCCTCCTGGGCCGTCGTGGACGAAAGAGCGGCGGCAAGCAGCGCGGCCGCCCACATTTCTCCGTAGATACCGTTCGCCGTGTGCGAGAGGGCGGCGTCCTGATAGGCGAGGCGCGCCGCCGTGGCCGGGTCGCCGGGCGAGACATAGCCGAACATGTCCCCCCGGATCAGTGCCCCGATCCACTCCCGGTAAGGGTTGTGGTGAGTGGCGGTAGAGGGCGGCTCGAGGCCGTAGATGAGGTTTCGGTAAGCGACTCGCTCCGCCGTATAGACCATGGTGAAAGGCAGCGCCAGGAGCCACTCGGTGCCGACGTCGGCACTGGTGAAACCGGGCCCGTATTTTTCCAATATGCGAAGAGCGAGCATCGTGTAATCCGTGTCGTCGTCCCGGGCCATGCCCTGGACACGCCCCCTGGTGGCGTCTCCCCAAGAGGGGTGCAGCGTGAACCCCTCCGGCATCGGGTCGAGCGCCGGCACATAATCGGCGAGCGGGAAGGCGCCGGCCAGTTCGAGATAACGGCGCAGTTTTGGCCTGCCCCAGCCCCCCTCGACGGGCTTGCCCAGGTTGCAGCCGGCACAACGCCCGAGCCACGCGGCATGGACCCGGTCCCTGAGCACCTCGGCCGGGGGGCGCGGGCCGGCCTCAGGGCCCGGTGCGAGCGCCAGTACCTCGTCGAAGGCCGACGGCTCCTCGTAGGCCCAGCCCGGGCTCAGGCTGGTGTGGTCGAGTTCGCCGTAGAGGCGCTCGAGCTCGCGCCGCGGCGCCTGGGAGCCCTCGAGCGCAGCCCGGACTTCGAGGGCGAGCCCGTCGAGGGCGTAGCCGCTCTCGGCCCGCTCGACCAGCTCATCGCCCAGCAGCTCTCTTAGGTCGAGTGCATCAAACATCTCCCTGCTCCTTTTTCCCCGTAACTGGTGGACGGTAACTGGTGGACGGTAACTGGTGGACGGTAACTGGTGGACGGCTCTCTGATCGATAACGAGATTGGGACAGCCTCGCTACGCCGACTGGCGCTTTCTCAGCTCGAAGTCGATCTCGACATCGAACGGAGGCCCGCTCGCACCGCCGATCCGGTCGAGGAGGAGACCGGCGGCCGTGTTACCGAGGGCGGCGGCGGCATGGCCGACAGTGGTGAGGGCCGGGCGAACAAGCGAAGCCACATAGATGTCGTCGAACCCGGCGACCGCGAGGTCCTCGGGCACCCTGAGCCCGCGGGCCTGGGCGGCTTCGATGGCGCCCAGAGCCATGAGGTCGTTGGCGCAGAAAATGGCCCGGGGCATTATCCCGCGCTCCAAGAGCTCGACGAGGGCCTTCGCACCTCCGGTCATCGAGAAGTCACTGTGGACCACGGGCGCCATCGAACTACTGAGCCCATGCTGGCGCATCGCCGCCCGATAGCCGGCGCAGCGCGGACCGGCCGGGCCGATGCCGACAGGACCGGCGATGTGGGCCACGCTGGTGTAGCCGACCTCCAAAAGATATGTGGTCATCGCCGCCGACGCTCTGAAGTCGTTCGTGTAGACATGGTCGAAGCCCCGCGGCCTGCCGATGACCACGAGCGGGACCCCGCGCCCGGTGATCCCGGAGAAGTCCTTCGGCTTCAGGGTGAAGTGGACCACCACGAGACCGTCGACCTCACGGTCCATCAGCTCAGCCACGAGCTCGCGTTCCTGCCCGGGATCGCCATCGGTGTTGCAAACGACGGCGTGGTAGCCGCTGGAGCCCAGCCGGTCCTGGACGCCGCGGACCAGCGTCGGATAGAACGGGTTCGACAGGTCAGGCAGGACGACCCCGACGAGGTGCGATCGCCGTGTGCGCAGTCCGCGCCCGAAGATGTTGGGACGGTAGCCGAGCTCTGCGATCACCTCGAGGGTACGAGCCCGCGTCGCCGCCGCGACCGGCCGGCCGCCGTTGAGGACCTGGGACACTGTTGCGGTGCTGACACCCGCCAGCCTGGCAACATCCCGGATGGTCGCCCTTCGACCCGTGCCGTCCATCCACCCTCTTTCGCCAACAAAACGTTTTGCGGACCGACGTAGTCAATGTTGCCTACCTCGGGCCGCCCGTGTCAAGTCCGGTGCCGGGAGGACATCAGCTACGTTCGGGACCGGACGTGAGCCCCGGCACCGTGCCGAGATCCTGCAAGTACCGTGAAGCTTTTTCCCGAGCGGTATGTGCCAACTGCCCCGCCACACCGGTAGCCGAGGTCATCGCCGGCGCGCCCAGGCGGTCGACCCAGGCCGGGGGCAGGGGCCGGCCCCCGTTGGTCGCTCCGCAGAGAGCACCAACCATGCTGGCGATCGTGTCCGCATCCCGACCGAAGTTGGCCCCGTACTCAACGGCACCCACCAGGTCGCCATCGGCCAGCACAGCCAGCGCAAAGGCGGCGGGGACGGTCTCGCGGGAATCGCACATGATCGTCTGGCGCCAACGGGCATGGTACTGCCGGCGAAATTCTTCGTAACCGTCCGAGTCTTCGGCCAATTTGAGGGCGTCCTCGATCAACTTACGCATACCAGCCCCACTGACGGGGTGCAGAGCCTGTAGGGCGAGGGCGCACGCCTCGGCCACGGCGGTTCCGGGACGCAGCCCGGCCGCCACCGCCGCAGCCACGGCAGCAGCGGCGTCCTGGCAGTAGTCGACGTCGCCGACGTGGACCAAGGCAGCCAGAGCGTAAGCCTGGGCGGCGGCCTCGAAAGGGTGGCCGGCGTTGACCAGTCCCACCGGCCAGATCGCCATGGCGGAGCTACTCGAAGGCATGTTGCCGGCCGCGACCCGGCGGGGCAACCAACCGTAGTGAAGCTTTTGCATGGTGTGGAGCACCGACAGGAAAAACTTGTCCCGTTTCTCACGGACCGAGCCACTCTCCGCCAACCACTGCGCGGCCCAGTCATCGGCACCGGCACGACCGTCAGTACCGATGAGAGCATTGGCCAGCAACGTGGCCATGAGCGAATCGTCGGTGCCGTCGCCGACAAAATCGCTCACCCAGCCGAACCGTTCCTCGATCTCGAAAGGTTCCAAGCCCTCGGTGGGCGTACCCATGGCGTCGCCCACCCGGGCACCGATCACTACGGATAGAAAACGGCGCGTCAGCTCGTCCAGCATCGTCGGCTCCCAATATTACGCCTGCGGCCATCAGTGAACGGCTCGGCCTTTCCTCCGGGTTGCGCCCCGGGACCGGCCTTCAGCGCACCTCGATGACCCACTCACGGCGGGCCACCAACTCTCCTATGACCGCGCCTCCCGGTACCTCACCGGCCACGAGCAACCCGCCGCTCGTTTGCGGGTCAGCCAGAAGGATCTGATCGGTGGCACCTACCCCGGCGGCAAAAGTGGTGTGAGGCAGCACCCAGTCCAAATTGCGCCGCGCTCCCCCGCTCACGAAACCCGCCTCCGCCGATCCCCGAGCAGCCTCCAGGTATGGCACTGCCGCCGAGTCGATCACGGCGGTGAGCCCGCTGGCCCGGGCCAGCTTGTAGAGGTGACCGAGCAGCCCGAAGCCCGTCACGTCGGTGGCGCAACGGGCCCCCGCCGCCAGGGCCGCCCGGGAGGCCGTGGCGTTGAGTTCGGCCATCGTGGCTATTGCGTCCGGGAAAACCTCACCGGTCCGCTTGTGCCGGTTGTTGAGGACGCCGGTCCCCAGCGGCTTGGTCAGTGCCAGGGGCGAGCCTGCTTCACCGGCGTCGTTGCGCAGCAGTTGGTCGGCCCGGCCGAGGCCGGTGACCGCCATCCCGTACTTGGGNNTAGCTCCGCCACGGCGAGCCCGCCGGCCAGGACTTCGGTCGCCATCTCGGTTCCCAGCACCGCAGTCGGCCAGCACAACAAATTGACGGCGATCACCGGCGTACCGCCCATGGCATAGACGTCGGACAGAGCGTTGGCGGCCGCGATCCGGCCCCAATCGAACGGGTCGTCGACGACCGGGCTGAAGAAATCGGCCGTGCTGATGAGGACCTGGTCACCGGACAGGCACACGACTGCGGCGTCGTCGCCGTGGTCCAGGCCGACTATCACCTGAGGAGCCCACTGATGGCTCAGGCCCGCCACCATGCGCTCCAAGTCACCGGGTGGCACCTTGCACGCACAGCCACCGCCTCTGGCCATAGCCGTGAGACGCAGGCCGCCGGTGCGCGAACTGTCCACTTGGACCACCCAAAAAAGCCTAACACCGGGCACCGGCTCGAGCACCGGGAGCCACTGACATCTCCGGGCCCCGGGCACCGGCGTCTGGAAATTATGATCGTGAAGGCCGGCCCAATGCTCGGGGAGGCGTTCAGATGTCTGGTGACTCTCCTGGTCTTCAAAACCAGTGGGACCTGCGTGCGGGTCCGGCGGGTTCGATTCCCGTCCGCCTCCGCTAGGCCGCGGGCGGTCGCGGCAGTGCCACATTGCTCTGGTCGTCCATGAGCAACGATCCTCGGCGTCAGGTCCCCCCCACCAACGACTTGTTGGGCGACGACCGGGTAGCCGCCGCCCTCGAGCATTGGGCTCGGCCCGTCGTGATGGACGCGGTGCGCGCTGCCCAACAG
>PMLI01000351.1 GCA_003158835.1 Acidimicrobiaceae bacterium | reverse complement strand
CGCCGAGGCCCTGGTCGGCGAGTTGCCTCGCGCGCGACTTCTACGCCCGGTGGCTGGCCGGGGACCGGACCGGCGTCGTCGACGACTTGGCCTACCTCGACCGTCGGCCCGCCCTCCTCGCGGCGGTGGAGCTGGCGGGCATCCTCGACGACCGGGACCAGGCCCAACTCCTGCGCCGCCTCCGCGTCAAGCTCGCCGACTTCGGCTGACCCCCGCCCGCCGCGTCCCCGGATTTTTTCCAGGTTTTTTCCGGTTGACGCGGGGGGCCTCGTTTGGTACATTTCCCGAGTTCCACGAAACTACCCCGCGCCCGCGGGCAGGAGATGAGCGATGATCCATTCCACGACCCCGCGCCTTTTCACCGAGCCCGCGGGGTTTCCTCTTCCTCCCCAGGGCGGCCGGGCGGCCGATGCGGAGATTCATCTCCCTCTGCAGTCCCTGGGGCGGGAGAACTTGTGAGCCGGGGTGCCTACCTTTGGGGGGAGGCATCCCGGCTTCTTTATTTGACGATGCCGTAAAAATGCAGTGAGGGAGGAAGACGATGGCGTTCCAAAAAGCTGACAAGAGGCAGGGCCGTCTGCGGATCGCGCTGACGGCGCCGTCGGGGGGCGGCAAGACGTTCTCCGGGCTATTGATCGCCCAGGGGATCATCGAGGGCATGAAGAATATGGGCCTGGACACCGGCAAAGGGATCGCGGTGATCGACACGGAGAACGGGTCGGCGCTCGACTACGCGGACCGCTTCGAGTTCGACCACCTGAAGATCGACCCGCCCTACACCACGCCCAAGTACGTCACCGCCATGCAGGAGGCCTACGACGGCGGCTACGCGGTCCTGTTCGTGGACTCGCTGTCCCACGCCTGGGCCGGGGAGGGCGGACTGCTCCAGAAGAAGGAGGCGCTCGACACCCGGGGCGGCAACAGCTACACCAACTGGGCCGGCATCACCAAGGAGCACGAGCAGCTGAAGGCCATCATCCTGTCGAACAAGATCCACCTGATCTGCGCGATGCGGTCCAAGCAGGACTACGTCATCGAGCAGAACGACAAGGGCAAGAGCGCGCCCCGGAAGGTCGGCCTGGCCCCGGTGCAGCGGGAGGGGATGGAATACGAGTTCACCGTCGTCTTCGACCTGGGCATGGACCACAGCGCCCAAGTCTCCAAGGACCGCACGGCCATGTTCGACGGCGCCATCTTCAAGCCGACCAAGGACACCGGGAAGTTGCTCCTCGACTGGCGCATGAGCGGCAAGCCCGAGCAGGTCGAGGCGCCGCCCGCTGCCGCACCGGTCGCCGCCGCGCCGCCGCCCGCCAAGGCCCCGGCCCCGCCCACCAGGCTGCAGGGCGTCTTCAACGTCTCCCTCATCACGCCCTACGACAAGCCGAACAACGCCGGGAAGGCCTGGAAGATCATGACCTACGACACCGAGGGCCCCACCGAGATGAAGACCGACGTGCCGGAGTTCGTGGCCGCGGCCGACGTCGCGCTGAAGGCGGGCCTGACCGTCAACATCACCTACGACGCCTACGCGAACGGCTGCGTCATCATCGCCCTGGCGACGGTCCCGCGCCCGGCGGCGGTGCCGGCATGAGCTCCCTCTACGACCTGACGGAGGAGCTGGTCGCGCTCGACAAGCTGCTCGAGGAACTGGGCGGCGACGTCACCGGCGTCGAGGGGCAGACGCTCGAGACCTGGGCCTCGCAGTTCCAGTGGCAGATGGCCAACAAGGTCGACGCCTACGGGGCGCTGTACAAGAACCTGGAAGCGGACGCCAAGGCCATCGCAGAGGAGGTCAAGCGCCTCTCCGACCGGAAGCGCACGCTGGAGAACCGGGGATCCCGGCTCCTGGCGCTGGCGAAGTTCAGCATGGAGCGGCTCAAGACCCGGAAGCTCGAGGGCCAGCGGTTCACCATCGCCATCCAGAAGGCCGGGGGCCTGGACCCGCTGGAGATCCTGATCGAGCGCGCGGAGGACCTGCCGGAGCGGTTCCAGCGGAAGTCCGTCGACTTCGACAAGGACGCCATCCGCGCGGCGCTGGAAGCCCAGGACCACGAGCTGGAAGGGAAGGCCCGGCTCGGAGAACGCGGGGAATACGTCCGCATCAAGTAGCCCATGCCCCAGACCGACACCACGACCGACGTCCGCGTGTCCCTGCACGGCGCCGTCCGGGCGGTAGCCACCGCCTGTGACGGCGCCGTCCAGCAGGACGGCCAGGGGTTCAACTCCTACGACCGCGACTTCGGCCACGCCCTGGCCGTCCAGGACCCCGCCACGTGGTCTCCCCGCAAGGCCCGCGCCGCCTGGAATATGCTCCGCAAGTATAAGGGGCAGCTGCAGCGCGCCGGGATCGACTTCGCGGCCATCCCCGAGCCCCCCGAGGCCGCGCCTTACGCCCCGCCCGGCCCGAGCCAGGCCGAGGTCGAAGCGGTCCACCGCGCCGCATTCCCGCCGGTCCGCCGGGTGATCGTCCGGGACGACGACAAGTTCGGCATGGTGTTCCGCGACGCGGACTCGGCCGTCTGGCACCGCATCAAGGCCGACGTGAAGGCCATCCCGGGCGCCATGTTCGAGCCCGCCACCACGGCCTGGACCGTGCCTCGGACGCCCTTCGTCCTGGAGAAGCTCCTCCCCTTTCTGAAGACGCACGGCTTCGTCGCCACGCCCGAGATCCACGCGGAGGTCCACAAGCTCCAGGCCAAGGTCGAGGAGACCAAGGCCAACGTCGAGGCGTCCCGCGCGACCGATGCCGAGATCGACGTGCCCGGCCTGGGCGGCACGCTCCGCCCGTTCCAGCGCGCCGGGGTCGCCTACGCCGTGAAGAACGAGCGCGTCCTGATCGGGGACGAGATGGGCCTCGGCAAGACCGTCCAGGCCCTGGCCGCCTGCCAAGCCATGGGCGCGTTCCCCGTCGTCGTGGTCTGCCCCGCGTCCCTCAAGGTGAACTGGTACCGCGAGGCGTGCAAGTGGCTCCCCGGCAAGCGCGTCACGATCTGGGACAGCCGGGGCGGCTGGCCGGCGGACGTGGTCGTCGTGAACTACGACGTCCTCGGCAAGCTGGTGGACCGGCTCAAGGCGCTGGCGCCGGCGGCCGTGGTCTTCGACGAGTGCCATTACCTCAAGACCCGGAAGGCCAAGCGCACCGAGGCGGCCAAGGACCTGGCCACCGTCGCCAAGGTCCGCCTGGCGCTGTCCGGGACGCCCATCTTAAACCGGCCGTCCGAGCTGGTGACGCAGCTGGAGCTCCTCGGCCGCATCGAAGAGTTCGGCGGCTACTGGCAGTTCGTCCGTCGGTACTGCCAGGCCTTCCGGGGGGACCACGGCGTGGACACCGCGGGCGCCGCCAACCTCGAGGAGCTGAACCACCGGCTGCGGTCGACGTGCTTCATCCGGCGGAACAAGGCGGACGTCCTCACCGAGCTGCCGCCCAAGCAACGGTCCGTCGTGCCGCTGGCCATCGACAACCGGCCGGAGTACGACCGGGCGGAGGAGGACCTCATCCAGTGGATCCGGGAGCAGGCCCTCAAGAACGACGAGCTGCTGCTCCTGTCCCAGGCGGACCGGGAGGCCCACGCCGACGCGGCCGCCAACCGGGCGCGCGCGGCCGAGCAGCTGGTGCGGATCGAGGCCCTCAAGCGCCTGGCCGCCCGGGGCAAGATGGCGGGGATCGAACAGTGGGTCGAGGACTTCCTGCAGTCCGGCGAGAAATTGATACTCTTCGCAACGCACGTGGACGTCGTCCGGGACCTGGCCGCGCGGTTCGGGGCGCCCTGCATCTACGGGGAGACGCCGCTGGCCGAGCGCCAGCAGATCGTGGACAAGTTCCAGCAGGACCCGACGTGTCGGGTGATCGTCCTGAACATCCAGGCCGGCGGCGTGGGGCTCACCCTCACCGCCGCCAGCAACGTGGCGTTCGTGGAGTTCGGGTGGAACCCCGGGCAGATGGACCAGGCCGAGGACCGCGCGCACCGGATCGGGCAGACCGACCAGGTCACGGCGTGGTACCTAGCGGCGGAGAAGACCATCGACGAGTGGATCATCGCGCTCATCGACGAGAAGCGGGTGGTCGTGACGGCGGCGACCGACGGGCAGGCCGTCGAGCAGAAGGGCAACATCATGGGCGACCTGATCGCCAAACTGGGAGGGACACGATGACCGAGACGAAGGACTTGAAGTTGCAGGACGTGGTGGTGGCCGCGAACGCGCGGCGCCACTTCGACGAGGCGAAGATGGCCGAGCTGACGGCGAGCGTCAAGCAGTTCGACGTGCTGGAGCCGATCCTGGTCCGGCGCGTGGACGACCACTACCAGCTGATCGCGGGAGAACGCCGCCTCCGCGCGGCCCGCGCGGCCGGGCTGGAGAAGATCCCCGCCCGCATCATGGACGTGGACGAGAAGGGCGCCGCCGAGATCCAGATGCTCGAGAACCTGCACCGCGTGGACCTGGGCCCCGTCGAGGAGGCCCGCGGGCTCAACGCGCTGCTGGCGGCCGGCAACTACACCGTCGAGACGCTGGCGTGCCGGGTCGGGAAGTCGGCCACCTACGTCTACCGCGCCATTCACCTGATGGATCTGCCCGAAGCCGCGCTGGCCGCCGTCGAGGACGGGACGCTGACGCCGGCGCACGGGCACCAGATCCTCCGAGCGCCCGCGGAGGCGCGCGAGGAGTTGGTCGCCTACGCCGTCGCGCAGGCCCGCCACTACCTCGACGGGTTCCCGGTGCGCGAGCTCAAGGACCACATCGAGCGGCAGTTCGGCGCCGACCTCGGCTCGGCGGTCTTCCCCAAGGGCAAGGCCTTCGCGGGCGAGGTCGCCTGCAGCGCCTGCCCGTTCAACAGTGGGAACCAGGGGAACCTGTTCGACGGCGCGGAGAAGGGGCACTGCTCCAACCCGCCCTGCTACCAGAAGAAGACGGCCCACTTCACCGACGAGTACTCCAAGGGCTGCGCGGCGGACTACCCCGGCATCCAATACCTGGGCGTCCACCGCCCCGACTACGCCGGGGGCCTCGAGGGCGTGAAGCGCGCCCTCGTCCTGAACGCGGACCTGCCGCGCCAGGTGGCGAAACTGGTCAAGGCGCAGCCGGAGAAGTTCGGCTGGGCCGTCGTCGCCCCGCGCGGGGCCGGGGAGAAGATGACCCACGCCCTGGTGTGCCTGGACCGGAAGGTCCTCGAGAAGACGGACACGCAGCAGCCCTCCCGCGCCCCAGCTGGAGCCTCGTACGCGCAGCAGCGGTTCGTCGAGGAGGAGGTCACCAAGGCGTTGCACCAGGCCGTCGCCGAGACGGTCGAGGGTTCCCGGTTCGACTTCACGCCCGCCCAGTGGCGTATGGTCCAGCGGGCGCTCATGCCCTGGCCCGAGATGGAGGGGACGACCAACAAGGCCTTGGCGCAGCAGCTCCTGGTTCGCCTGGCCGCGACGTCCGAGTGCCTCGAGGACCTGGTGCTCGACCAGGACAAGATCGCCGGGAAGGCCGCGAAGGCCGCCGAGAAGCGGTGGGGGCAGGAGCAGGCCGCGAAGGCCAAGGCCGGGTGACCCGGTTCGAGCTGGACTACCCCCCCTCCGTCAACCGCTACTGGCGGGCGGTGGGGGGGCGGGTCCTCGTGTCCCGCGAGGGCCGGGCCTACCGCGACCGGCAGGGGTACCGCGCCCTCGAGCAGCGCGTCCGCCCCCAGGCCGGCCCGCTGGTCGTCAGCATCTGGGCGTACCGTCCGCGCCGCGTCGGAGACCTGGACAACACCGCGAAGGCCGTGCTGGACGCTTTGAAGGGGGTCGCCTGGGCCGACGACTCGCAGATCGTAGAGCTGCACCTCCACCGCAGGGACGACAAGGCCCGCCCGCGCGTGGAGATCGAGGTCGAAAACATCCAAGGAGAAAACCATGCCTAAAGTAGAAGAACCCATCATCGAGACCATCACCGTCGGAGGCGTCGTGGTCGCGGGAAAAGACATCCCGCCCGAGCCGCTGGAGGAGGGGAAGGTCGCGCTGATCCTCGACGGTAAACAGGTCGTGTTCGCCAAGGACCAGATGGACCTGCCCGGGATGCCCGAGGCCTCGCGCCTGCGGAAGCTGGCCGACCTGTTCATCCAGGACGACCTCGCCAAGACGGCCGCGACCGAGCGCCAGGACAAGACGAAGCAGGACATCATGATCGAGCTCCGCGACGAGGGCCGGACCGGGTTCGCCCTGCGCGAGAACGGCGTCACCTACGTCTTCAACGTGAGCGCTCCACAGGAGAAGCTCGAGGTCAAGAAGCAGCGATGACCGAGGCGGACCTCAACGCGGAGCGGGTGACGCCCAGGCCGGCGCCGCCCGCTCCGTTCGCGCCGGGCCGCGCGCCCGACCCGGACCAGGACCTGCACGCTTTCGTGATGCCATTCGGGCGCCACAAGGGCGTGCGCCTGGTCCGGGTTCCGGTTTCATACCTGACTTGGATGATTGGCGCGAAGATACAGCACGCCGCGCTGGCGGAACGGGAGCTCGCCCGACGGGGCACCACGCTCCCCACGCTCGAGGTCAGCGGCCACGCCATCGACCGGGCCTCCATCTACTGTCGGCATTTCTGGCACGAGGACCGCAAGCGGACCGGCGAGGGGATCCACGCCTGGCTGTGCCGCGTCGCGCGGGAGGCGTTCGACAAAGGGGAGAATGGCCCGGAGGGGAAAACTTTATGGGCCGGGATGAAGTTCGCGTTCTCCGACGACACCGTGTGGCCGGTGCTGCTGACTGTCCGGCCGGCGAAAGGGAAAAGCCTTGACGCCCACAAGTGAGATGTTGCAAAATCCGCGCATGGCGAGATACCGTTCACAAAAATATTCTGCCCCGACGTGCCCACAGGCCGCCGGGGTTCGTCTTACCCCCCCGGGTGTCTCGCCAGATTCATCAGGGGGGGCTTTTTTTTACGCCCATGCGGTGGGTGCAGACTCCCCCGTGATGGGACGCGCGGGCCAAGCCCGAGGTTACTCCAGGGTGGCGCGCTGATGGCGTGGATCGAGTCCCACCAGGCGCTGCAGCGCCACCCCAAGACCCTCAAGCTGGCTGCCATCCTTGGGGAGTCGCGGCGCGGCGCCATCGGCATGATGCACTGCCTTTGGTGGTGGGCCATCGACTACGCCCCGAGTGGTGACCTGGGCAAAATCTCGGATGCGGAGCTGGTCGGCGCCTGCGATTGGGGTGGCGAAACAGGCGTTTTGCGTGCCGCGCTACGCAACTCCGGTTTCCTTGACCCAGACGACCACCTACACGACTGGGACGAGTACGCCGGGCGCCTTTTATCGTCGAGACGGCGCGACGCCAAGCGGAAGCGGGACGTCCGGCGGACGTCCGGCGGACGTCCGACCACCGTCCACCGTACAGACAGACATACAGTACAGACCCAACCCAACCCAACAGACCCAACCCAACAGACCAAAGAAGGCGTCGGCATCCCGGACGACCTGAAGGCCAACGAGGCGGAGGTTTTGGACTGGCTGGCTTTCAAGCGGGAGAAAGGCCAAACTTACAAGGGCACCAAGGGCATCGAGGCGCTCTGGCGGATGCTCCGGGCCATCCCGGCCGACCAGCGGCGGGCGGCGGTGGACCACAGCATGGCGAACAACTACTCGGGCCTTTTCGCGCCCAAGGGAGGAACCAATGGGAAAACCAGAACTCAAGCAGGCGGCGGGGCTTCTGTCTCACGTCCGGTTGTCGTGGACGCCGGGCGAGACGAGCAGCTCCGAGGAGTCGGTCGAAATGTGGTCGTGCCTGAAATGTAAAGCGGCCTTCCCCGATCCGAGGCCGGAGCCGGCGCTGTGCGCGCCATGCTTCGAGACAGCGTGCGCGGACCGCCGGATCCTACGCGCGGGCAAGGTCGACCAGATGCTGGCGACCGCAGGCGTGCCGCTCAAGTTCAGGAACGCAGCGTGGAAGATGCCGGTCTTCCTCGAGCCATTCATGAAGGGCCACCGCGGGGCATGCTTGGTCGGGCCCGAGGGCGTCGGCAAGAGCGCGGCGCTGGCGCTCTTCATCCGGGAGCGGGAGACGCGGTGGTCGGAGCACGAAGGCGCGCTCGAGAAGGACTTCCCCGCCGTCTGGCGCTGGCTGGACTGGCCCGCCTTCGTCATGGACGTGCAGGACGCATACGGCCAGTCGGGCGAGGTCAGCGCCAACAAACTGCTGAAGGCCGCAGCCGCCGCGCCGCTCCTGGTGGTCGACGACATCGGCGCGGAGAAGGTCACCGAGGCCGTCGGGGGCTGGCTCTACGTCCTCCTCGACCACCGGGAGAAGTGGCTCCTCCCCACGTTCCTCACGACGAACGTGCCCATCGAAGGGCCGGGCAACATCGACGAGAGATACAGCACGCGGATCTCCGGGCGGATCGTCGGGCCCTGCGACGTGCTGAAGATGAGCGGTAAGAGTCGAAGGCTGAAGCCTTGAGCTTCGACGAGGATCCCGTGTCGAACGACCCACACCAAGCCTGCGGCGCGGAGATGGCCCGGCTCGAGAAAGAGATCGAACGGCTGAACCAATGCGGTCCGGATAATTGCCCGAACCACCCAAAGAACAAAGACCCGTGGGTCCGCGCTTCCGCCCACGACGCGATGAAGGTGGAGGTCAAGCGGCTCAAGAAGGAACTGGATCACGCCGAGGGACAACTGGTTGCCACCTACATCGCGCTGGACAAGATGTGCGACGACCTGAAAAAAAGGGCGGCGGAAGAAGTGTGGGTGAAAAAGTGATCGACATCGACGTGCGCGCTCTGCAGGTCCGTCGGCTGGACGACCTCAAGCTGGCCGTCCTCCACGCCCGGGAGCGGGAGCAGGGGTACCGTTTCCCCCAGGATGGGATCGCACGGCGCGCGGGCCTCCCAGACCTCAAGGCCGCCTACGGTGTGCCGAATAAGCCGAAGCCGATCAAGGCGTGGGCAGCCACGGTGCGGCAGGTCATGGGCCGGTTCCTCCGGGAGCGGCAGCTGCGCGTGAGCCTGGACGACCTCGAGGCGCTGCACGCTTTCGACCGCGCCGTCGCCGCGTCGGACTTGGACTTCCAATATCGCACCGCGACGCCGGCCAAGCGCGTGAAGGATTGGTTTGAACCGTGACCGACCCCTACGTCGAGGCCGGGGCCAGAGCGATCCTGCGGCGGGCGATTACGGAGCACGGTATCGATGGGTATCGGATGTACGCCCTCACCACCGACGCGCTCGTGACTACGGTGCGTGAATATCGAGTGGACGTCGGCAAGATAATCGGCTGGTGGGAGATCATGGCATCGGGCAAGCCGCACCTGACCGACAGCCAGCGGCAGATCATGCTGGCCGCCTGCGACCGAGCGCGGGAGCTGGCCAGTGTGCCGCGCTGACCTGGGCGTCCTGGTGGCTTGCGCTCACGGCCACCGAGCGAAGGATCCTGCGGGAGACCGTTTTCAGGAGCAGACTCAAGAACGAGAGGAGGAGACGACGATGCAGGACTTGAACATCAACATCCGCAAGGCAAGGATCGAGGGGTTCTCGGTGCATCTGCAGGACGACAAGCCGGTGGTCACCGCGACCATCCTGCTGTTGACGGACGGCGGCAAGAAGATCACGAGCTACTCCATCGGCTCAGACCATTGGGAGACCAACATGAAGTTCGACCTACCGCACGAGATCGTGGGGCCCATCCTGGAGATCGCCCGGATCCTTGAGCGCATCGTGACCGACCACGCGCAGAGCGCGGCGCTCCGGCTGGCCGCGCCCATGTCGGCGGCCGTCGAACCCGGGGCGTTCTGATGAGCGAACAACAGAAGCTCGGACCAAAAAAGGCGGACCACCCGTCTGTCGGGAAACCGTGCCCGGCGTGCGACGTGAACTTCGGAGACGGAGACTTTACCACGCTCATCCCGATTGGGCCCGGTGCGGACCGGGAGGAACAGGCATTGGCGCGTTCGGGCCGACCATACAACGCCGTGGCCGTTGAGGTCCACTGGGCCTGCGCTACCGGAGAGGAGGACCTCTGATGATCGCCAAGACGTTTGAAATCCGCGACAAGGGCACGTTCATCCCAGTCATGGCCGTGCGGCTCGAGCCTGGATGCGAGGGCGACCGGTACCTGTTCGGGCGCGCGGGCTACGGGATCGTGCCGGAGGCGCAGCGGCGATTCGTCACGCTCCTGCGCGTCGACGGCGGTGAAGGCTTCGCCACGTCCGACCCTTACGCGTGGACCGGGACCGCGCGCACGATGACGGTGGCCCACAAGCACATCGAGGAACACTTCGATCAGCTGGAGTCGGGCGCGGTGGTCGACGTCGAGTTCCTCATGGGCGTCACCGCCGAGCCCAAGAAGTCCGAGCGGGAGACATCGTTCCTGTGAAGCTCGTCCTATCTCTCTTCCCAGGCATCGGCCTGCTCGACAGAGCCTTCGAGGAGGATGGATGGTGCGTGGTCCGTGGGCCTGACATGCTGTGGGGCGGCGACGTGAAGAAGTTCCGGCCGCCGCCGGGCAAGTTCGCCGGCGTGATCGGCGGCCCGCCTTGCCAGGCTCACTCGTTCTTCTCGGCCCTCAACAAGCACATCGGAAACAAAATCGCAGAGGATCTGGTGCCGGAGTTCGTGCGGTGCGTGGATGAGGCCCGCCCTGACTGGTTCCTGATGGAGAACGTCCCACAGGTCCCGGACGTTCAGCTCGATGGATACACCGTCACGCGCGCCACACTGGACAACCGATGGCTCGGGGAAGAGCAATCCCGTCGGCGTGTGTTCCAGTTCGGACATCTCGGGGGGGGGCGCCGGCTTGAGCCACACACCGTCGCCCTGGAAACCATGACGCGTGAAGGCGCGTGCCTGGCGTCCGAGGGGCGGAGTGGCCAGATCGTCAACCGCCGGCAGGATGGCAAATGCCACTCGGTCCACAAGCCGCGGCGCGACTTTCAGCGGTTCTGTGAATTGCAGGGCCTGCCCAAAGATTTCCTGGCCGGTTATACCGTCTTCACTTCCAACGGCAAGTACAGAATGGTCGGCAACGGTGTCCCTCTTCCGATGGGTAGGGCCATTGCGCGCGCCGTGCGCGAAGCGCTGGCCACAACCAAACCACAGGAGGTTCCACGATGAGCGCGTCTGAATTGATCTATCTGGCCAGCCCATACAACCACACCGATGCGCGGGTGCGCGAGGCACGCTACCGCGCCGCGATGCATTGCGTCGCCGAGTCGATGATGGACGTCCGGGAATGGAACGGCCGCAAGGTCGTTGTCTACTCCCCAATCGTCCACAACCACCCGACCTCCCTGCTCTATACGTTCCCGCGCGAGTGGGAGTTCTGGCGCGCCCTGGACTTCCCCATGCTGGAGCGGTGCGACCGGCTCGTGGTGCTGAAGCTCGAGGGGTGGGACCGATCGGTCGGCGTGACGGCGGAGTTGTCCTTCGCCCGTGACCTCGGCAAGCCCATCCTCTGCATCGAGCAGTGGGCCGAGTTTGGCCTGCACATGGAGGTGCGCTGATGACCATGACCGACGACCAATACAAGGCCACGCAGAACGCCGTGGTGGAGATGTGCAAGGACGTCCTCATGTTGGACCTGGTGGGGTTCCTCAACTGCATCGAGCACACGGAGGCCACCGCGCACCTGATGGACCCGACGCTGTGGCTCAAGGGGAACGCCCGGCTCGAGGCCATCAAGCGGTGCGCGGTGGCGTTCCGCGGCGCCCAGGGCGCGGCAGAGGAGCTGCGGCTGCTCGTGCTGGGCGAGATCGCGGCCGGGAAGGACGTCTTCGGCACGCTCGAGCCGTTCCAATGAGGCCCGGCATCTCCCAAGGCCTCCGCGCCCGCCTCCCGGCCATCTTCCTGCTCGGCTTCGAGCTCTACGTCCTGATCGGCTTCGGCGCCTTCGAGATGGTGATCGCGGCCCAGGAGTGGCGGTACCGGCGCGGCAACACGCGGCTGGCCCAGGCCGTCCGGCACCGGCGGGATCTGGAGGACCGCGAGGTGTGGGTCACGACCACCACCTACGTGAACGTCATCGAAGGCCCGCCGCTCCGGCCGGGCGAGGTCCGCGCCTACACCATCTCGGTGTCGCGCGGCGGGCGGGCGCGCCGGTGACCGTCGACGAGTTCATGCGGAAGTACGGCCCGCGCTACTACGACGTCCCGCCCGAGACGCTCCCCAAGTGGCAGGAGATGCGCGCCGCCCTGGAAGAACTGGTGCTGGAGGCCAAGCAGGAGATGGCGGGCTTCCTCGCGCAGCGGGTCACGCCCTCGACAAGACGTTGAAACCGATATACCATAGGAGCCGATGCCGGCCGACTCCGTGCGCGAGGGCGACGAGGGACCGATCTACCGCAGCCCGCGGTGCGCCTGTTGCCGTCAGCGCGTCTTGCTCGTGGGGGCCCGGAACCGCAGCGGGCGTGGCGGTGGCAAGAGCTTCGCCAGCCAGGGCCACCTGCTCTGGTCCTGCAGCTGCCCACAGCAACTGGTCGTCGGGCATTGTTTCTTTTGCGGCAAGTGCGCCGACCACTGCCCCTGCGCGCACACCATCTTCGTGGAGGCCTGAGTGAAGACCGAAGCCCCGGAAGTCGAGCTCCCCCTCGCCAAGATCTCCCCGGCGCGGTACAACCCGCGCAAGGCGCTGCAGCCCACCGACAAGGCCTACCAGGACATCCGGCGGTCCCTGGAACACTTCGGCCTGGTCGACCCGCTGGTCTGGAACAAACGGTCCGGCAACCTCGTGGGCGGCCACCAGCGGTACGCGGTCCTCAAGGACCTCGGCGTCGAGCGCGTCCGGGTCCGCGTCGTGGACCTCCCGCCCAACGAGGAGCGCGCCCTCAACGTCGCGCTGAACCGGATCACCGGGGAGTGGGACTTCCCGAAGCTGACCGAGCTGCTGGTAGCCCTCGACGCGGGCGACCTGGACGTCGGCCTGACCGGGTTCGACGAGGCCCAGGTCAAGGACTTGGTCGACTTCGAGAAGGCGGCCCAGGGGGAACCGGAGGCGCCGGACACCGGGGAGGTCATCGCGCCCCCGGCCAAGCCGGTCACCAAGAAGGGCACCCTCTGGCACCTGGGGTCGCACCGCCTCCTGTGCGGCGACTGCCGCGAGCCCGCTGACGTCGCCCGCCTCCTGGCCGGGGAGGCCGTCCACCTGGTCGTCACCTCCCCGCCCTACGCCGCGCAGCGCGAGTACGACGGCGACAGCGGGTTCGTACCGGTCCTCCCCGAGGCCTACGGCGAGTGGTTCCGCCCCCTCCAGGCCAACCTCGCCCGCCACCTGGCCCCGGACGGGTCGTTCTTCCTGAACCTCAAGGAACACTGCCAGGACGGCCAGCGCCACCCCTACGTCAAGGACCTGGTCCTCCGCCTGGCCCGGGAGTGGGGCTGGCGGTTCGTGGACGAGTTCGCCTGGGTCCACGGCGGCACCCCCAAGGGCGTCGTCAACCGGTTCAAGAACGGGTGGGAGCCCGTCTTCCAGCTCACCCGCGGCGCCCATAAGTTCCGGCCGGACGCGGTCCGCCACGCCAGCGAGGACATCCCGGACTGGGGCGGGGACCACACGTCGCAGAACGACGGCAAGAAAATGCACGGCAAAAACAAGCACAGGAAGTCGGCAGGCAGGCAGGCGCACGAGGGGGTCGGCGGGACGCAGGGGCAGGGGCTGCCCCGAGGGGGCGTCTTTGACGGCCAGGACCTCGACGTCAAGGCGGGCCTCGCGTACCCGTCCAACGTGTTGAGCGTGGGCAAGAACCGCGAGGCCCTGGGCCACGGCGCCGCCTACCCCGTCGGCCTCCCGGAGTTCTTCGTCAAGGCCTACTCCGACCCGGGCGACGTGGTCCTGGACCCGTTCCTGGGATCCGGCACGACCCTGGTGGCCGCCGAGCTGCACGGCCGTCGCGGCTACGGCCTCGAGCTGTCCCCGGCCTACTGCGACATCATCGTCCACCGCTGGCAGACCATGACCGGCAAGAAGGCCGTGGCCGCCGGCGACCCGAGGTGCCACGTGAAACAATTTGTGGGAACAACGAAAGGAGCAGGGAATGGCCAACCCCCGAGGTAACCCGCAGAACCTGATCCCCTTCAAGCCGGGCCAGTCGGGCAACCCGAGCGGCCGGCCCAAGCGGCGGCCCATCTCGGACGCCTACGAGGCGGTCGCGGACCTGCCCCTGCCGGAGGATCTGCGGGCCAAGCTGAAGCTGCCCAAGGGCGCCAAGTACCGGGACGCCGTGGCCCTGCGCCAGTTCCAGATGGCCATCATCAAGGGCAACTCCCCCGCGGCCAAGGAGATCCGCGAAGCCATCGAGGGCAAGGCCACGCAGCGCGTCGAGCTGGTCGGCGGGGAGGACGCGCCGCCGATCGGGATCACCTATGAGCTCGTCGAACCCCCCAAGCCTCGACCCCCGGCGGGTTAAGGTCACCCGGGTCTTCGACCGCAACTACCGGTCGACCGCCCAGTTCCCGGTCAACGTCGGCGGCGCCCGCTCCACCAAGAGCTACTCCATCGCGCAGCTGCTGGTGCAGCGCCTCATCACGCGCCGGGACCGGAAGATCCTCGTCTCGCGGAAAACGTTCCCGGCCCTCCGCATCACCGCCTACAAGCTGGTCGTCGACCTCCTGTCTGCCTACGGCTACCTGCCGCGCCTCCACCACGACAAGGTGGCCCACCTCATCACCTGCCCGTGGACCGGCGCCTTCATGGCCTTCATGGCCATCGACGACCCCGAGAAGATCAAGTCGACCGAGTGGAACGACATCTGGATGGAGGAGGCCAGCGAGTTCGACTGGAACGACTTCCTCATCCTGCAGACCCGCATGAGCGCGCCCTGCGCGCCGGGGGAGCCCAACCAGATATTCCTGTCCCTCAACCCCACTGACGAGGACGGGTGGATCAACCAGCAGCTGATCCTCTCGCCCGCCTTCAAGGGCCGCGTCGACCTCATCGAGTCCACCTACCGGGACAACCCGTTCCTGTCCGCCGAGTACATCGCGGTCCTCGAGGGCCTCAAGGACCAGGACCCGAACGCCCACCAGATCTACGCCGAGGGCAAGTTCGGCAAGCTGACGAACGTCATCTACAACCCCTACGTCGTCGTGCCCGCCTTCCCGGAGGAGTTCGACGACACGTTCTATGGGCTCGACTTCGGCTTCAACAACCCGTCCGCCCTGCTCGAGATCAACCAGAAGGACAAGGTGCATCACTACCTGCGGCAGCTGATCTACAAGACCGGCCTCACGAACGCGGACCTGATCGAGGAGGTGAAGCGGGTCATCCCCAACAAGAAGCACTGGCGCCGCCCCTTCTACGCCGACGCCGCGGAGCCCGCCCGCATCGAGGAGTTCTGCAAGGCCGGGTTCAACGTCCACTCGGCGGACAAGGACGTGAAGCCCGGGATTGATTTGTGCCAAAGGCTGAAATTCTATACGATGTCCGACAACGTCGACCTGAACAAAGAACGGGCCAGCTACAAGTGGAAGACCGACAAGAACGGCCACATCCTCGACGAACCGGTGAAATTCATGGACCACCTGATGGACGCCAAGCGGTACGGGATCTACAGTCGGGCCAAGAAGATCGGGGCGATCCCGAGCATCATGGTCTTCGACAATGATTAAGGCCGCGCGCTGGCTCTGGCGCGCCGGCCTGTTCTGGCTGGCCGGCAAGTTCCTCGAGTGGTCCGTCGCCCTGCACCCCGAGCCCTTCAACGCCTACATCCTCGAGCGGTCCACCGTCGCCACCTTCCAGGCCGTGAAGCAGAACCTGCGCGCCCGCGGCACCCGCCTCTGTGAGGCCTGCACGTCCACGCGGGGCCCGCTCAAGCGCGTCGGCGGCGTCTTCGCCTGCCCCGCTCACCTCAACCAGGTCCGCGCCCAAGAGGCCGAGAAGCAGCGCCGTGCGGCACTGCCGCCGCAGGCGGCGCACGCGTGAAGCGCGTCTCGATGCGCCTCGACCCGGCCGAGCGCGACCTGCTCAAGGCCCTGCGCGCCAACCCGAACGCGCGCGCCAAGGAGCTGCGGTCCCAGGGCGACGAGCCGGACACCCAGTTCGAGAGCGGCATCCCGCAACCGATCCCCTTCAGCGACGTCAGCGAGGCCTACGGCCTCCACGTCTGGGTCTACGCCTGCGTCCGCGCCATCGCCACGGCGGCGACGAGCGTCGACATCCTCCCCTACGTCCAGGACCCCGAGGGCAAGTGGACCCTCAACGAGACGCACGCCTTCCACAAACTCCTGATGAACCCCAACCCGTACATGACCGGCCGGAACCTGCGGGAGTTCACCTTCCTGACGCAACCGTTGACCGGCAACGCGTACTACGCCCTAGAGCGCCTGGGCGGCAAGGAGGTCAAGGAGATCTGGCCCCTCCCCGCGGGCCACGTGCGCCCCGTCACCACCAAGGCCAAGTTCATCGACCACTACATCTACGACGTGGCCGGCCACCTGATCCGGTTCGAGGCCGACGAGATCATGCACTTCCGGGACGCCAGCCCCACGTCGCTGCACTACGGCCAGGGCGCCATCCAGCCCATCGTCAACGCGATCACCTCCGACCTCAACGCCATGATGTGGAACAAAGCCTTCTTCGCCAACGGGGCCAAGCTCGACGGCGTCCTCGAGACGGACCAGGCGCTGGAGTCGGACACCAAGCGCAAGCTGATGGCGGCCTGGAAAAAGATGTACGCGGGCAACGCCAACAACGGCAGCACGGCCATCATGGACGGCGGCGTGAAGTACCGCCAGCTCACCGCCAACATCAAGGACATGGACTTCGTCAACCTCCGCAAGCAGGTCCGCGACGAGGTGCTGGCCGCGTTCAACGTCCCGCCCTCGGTGGTCGGCCTCCTCGAGTTCGCCAACTACTCCAACATGAAGGAGCAGATGCGCGCCTTCTGGACGAACAACATCATCCCGCGCCTGACCAGCTACGGCGACACGCTCACGCTCCGGGCCCGGCAGACGACGGGCGACGCCAAGACCGTGTTCCAGGCGGACACGTCCACGGTCGAGGCCCTCCGCGCCAACGAGAAGGACCGGGCCGACACGGTCATGGTCTACGTCAACGCGGGTGTCCCCATCAACGACATCATCACGAAGCTGGACCTCCCCTTCGAGCAGGTCGAGGGCGGCGACGTCGCGCGGCCGCGCTACACCACGCCGGACCCGGGCACCGGCGCCGTTCCCGCGGACCCCAACGCGCCACCGCCACCGCCCGCCAAGGGCCTGACCAAGGCGGTCAAGGCCGACGAGGAAGCGATGCGCGACGCGGCCTGGAAAGCGTTCGACGCCAAGCTCGTGCCGCACGAGGAGTCCTTCATCACCTCCATGCGCGGGTTCTTCAAGGGCCAGAGGCGCCGGGTCGTCAAGGCCGTCGAGGACCACGCCGCCCAGTTCGTGGGCAAGACCTTCGCCGTCCGCGCCAAGAACACCGACGCCGTGGTCCACCTCGTGTTCGACATCCAGAAGGAGAACGACCTGATGGGCCAGGCCGCGGACCGCCACATCCGGGGCACCTACTTCGACTTCGCCGTCGCCACCGCCCGCAAGGTCAAGCCCGGCTTCGATTTCAACCTGCAGGACCCGCACGCGCTGGCGTGGATCGAGGCGAAGAAGGTCAAGCTCGTGCAGGAGGCCAACGCCTACACGCTCGAGCAGATCTCCGACGCCGTGGTCGAGGGCGTGGGCCAGGCCGTCGCCGGCGGGTTCGGCGCGGGGGAGACCATCGCGCAGATCACGGACCGGATCGACGAGGTCTACAAGTTCGCCGTGGACGCGCGGGCCGAGCGCATCGCGCGCACGGAAGTGATCGGCGCGTCCAACGCCGGGGCCTTCGACGGCATGGAGAAGACTGGCGTCGAGCAGAAGGGCTGGCTGTCCTCGCGGGACAACAAGGTCCGCGACACCCACGTCGCCATCGAGGCGGCCGGGCCCGTCGGGATCCACGACACGTTCGTGTCCCCGTCCGGCGCCGCGCTCCAGTACCCCGGCGACCCGCAGGGCGGAGCGGCCGAGATCGTGAACTGCCGGTGCGCGCTGGTCGCGCGGTAGGAGATGAATTAAAGCGTTTCATCTGCTACGATTCGGCAAGCACCCGCACCGCCGCCTTTATTTTCACCGCCTTTGGCGGACCAAGGAGGAATCAAATGAAGAAGCTGCTCACCGGCATCACCCTGGCCCTGGGCCTGGCCTTCCTGGCCCCCAAGGCGCACGCCCTCGAGACCATCAAGCCGCTCCACCCGTCCGTCCAGATCGTGCTCACCAGCACGACCTACACCGGCGCGGTGTCCAGCACCACGGCCTCCGTCGACCTTTCCGGCGGCGACCTGACGTCCATCTCCTGCGCGTACTACATCGGCAGCGCGTCCTCGACGGGCACGCCGACCCTCGACGCGGCCATCCAGATCTCGCCCGACGGCGGGACCAACTGGACCACGGCGGGGTCCTTCACGCAGCAGACCTCGACCGCGACGGCCACCGTCAACGGCAAGACCTTCGTCAAGCAGGACGTCTCGACGGGGCCCGGCACGAAGGCGCGGATCTTGTTCACGGGCGCGGCCAACACCAGCTGGATCGGCGTCAAGGCCTGGTGCCTGCCGACGGTCGACTGAACGACTTAACGTAGGGCAACAAGTACGGCCCCTCGGCGCTGCCAGGCGCGGCGCCGGGGGGAGTGGAAGGGGGGAAGGTGCGCCGACGAGATCGCCTGGCCCAGGTCATCCTGGGGTGGCTGCTGAAGATTCACCCGGACCTGCTGGCCGACCGGGACGCGGCGCTGGCCCGCGCGGTCGTGGTGGCGGTCCTCGAAGGGAACGGCCTCACGATGTGCCGCGCGTGCGCGCAGCGGGTGGGCCTGGTGAGGCAGAACGGCGAGTGGGTCTGCGCGGCCCACCGGACCACGGAGGCGTGAACCATGTCCAAGAAGACCCGGCTCGGCTACGTCAAGGAGATCAACGCCGAAGAACGCTCCGTGACGGCCTACGTCTCGACGCATGAGTGGGACCGGATGCAGGAGCGCTTCGCCAAGGGCGCCTGGAACCTGGAAGCCTTCAGGAAGAACCCCGTCGTCCTGATGGGCCACGACACCGGCAGCCTCCCCATCGGCAAGGCCGTCTCCATCGCCGAGGACGAGCACGGGCTCCTGGCCAAGACGGTGTTCCACGAGGAGACGCAGCAGGCCAAGGACGTGTTCAACCTCTACAAGGCCGGCTTCCTCAACGCTTTCAGCGTGGGCTTCATCCCGAAGAACTTCGTCGCCGAGACCCTGCCCGACGGCCAGAGCAAGGGGATCGTGTTCACCGACGCCGAGCTGTACGAGTACTCCGCCGTCGCCGTCCCGGCCAACCCGGGCGCCCTGGTGTCGCGGGAAGTGGCCGAGATGGTGGTCAAGACTTTCGGCGAGAATCTGGTGCAACCCCTCGCGGGCGACGAGGCCGGCCGTTACCTGGTGGTCCCCGACGCGGGCCCGGTGCCCCGCCCGGCCGACGACCTCGACGCGGCGCTCAAGCAGCTGGCCGACATGGCGCGGATCGTGAAGGGCAAGCCGCTGGACGAGCAGAAGCTGTCCCTGGTCAAGAGCGCCATCGACACCCTGCACGAGGCCGTGGTCGCCTCCACCCCGGGCCTGGCCGCCGCCGACTTCGCGCGGTTGAGCGAGGCCGTCAAAGGCTACGCGGACGTCCTCCGCACCATCGCCCCCCAACGCACCGCCATTTTGAAACAAACGATTTCCCAGGTCGGGAAAGCCCTCACGGGCCGCGCGGGCTAGTTACCCGCGCAGACCGACCTGAAAGAGAGCACGCCATGTCCGAAGTTGCTACGAAAGAAGAGCTCGACGGCCTCGTCAAGACCGTCAAGGACGCGACCGACGCGCTGAAGAACGCGCACGCCGCGGACAAAGAGAACATCAAGACCTTGGTCGAAGAGACCATCAAGTCCGTCCTCGCCAGCGACCCCCGCGTCACCCAGTCCCGCAAGGTGTTGTTCGCGGACAACGCGCCCACCGAGATGGACGAGGTGATGGAGTCGGCGCCCGAGGAGGCCAAGAAGGCCCTCGACAACTGCTTCATCCTGTCCAAGGTCCTGGGCAAGCCCGTCCAGCACCTCAAGTCCTGGCGGAAGTTCGGCACCAAGTTCGCCGACTTCAAGAAGGCGCTCGACACCTCCGCCTCCGGCGGCGGCACCGAGTGGATCCCCACCGACTTCACCGGTCGGCTCTGGGAGCTGGTCCGGGTGCAGGGCTCCGTCGTGCCCTTGTTCCCGATGATCCAGATGCCCACCCAGGTCTACACCCCGCCCATCCAGCTCGGCCGCGTGGTTTCCTACATGCACAACGAGCAAACGGCGGACACCGGCCAGACGAAGATGCCCGTGGGCGACGGCAACACGCTCTCCGGGAAGATCACGCTGACCTCCAAGGGCCACAGCGCCCGCGTGCTGACCTCCAAGGAACAGGAAGAGGACTCCATCGTCCCCATCCTCCCCTGGCTCCAGCAGCAGGTGGTCATGGCACTGGCCGAAGGCCGCGAGGACGCCATCATCAACGGCGACACCGCCGGATCCCAGGACTCGGACGACACCAACGCCGCGGGGCATAACCGGATGTGGAACGGGCTCCGCTACCTGGCGCTCAACAACAGCTTGTCCTACGACCTGGCCACGCTGACGCTGTCCAACATCCGCGCCAACCTCCGGGCCAACATGCTGAAGTACGGCGTGCTGCCCCAGAACCTGGCGCTGATCTGCGACCTGCGCACCTACATCAAGCTCGTCGACCTCGACGCGGTGACAACGATGGAGAAGTTCGGGCCGATGGCCACGGTGCTGCGCGGCCAGTTGGGCGTCCTGGACGGTATCCCCGTCATCGTTTCCGAGTGGGCGCGGAGCGGCCTCAACGCCTCCGGCGTCTACGACGGCGTGACCACCACGAAGGGCAGCCTCCTGCTCGTGTACCGGAACGGCTACGTGTTCGGCGAACGCCGGACCGCGACCGTCCAGGTCCTGCGGGAGCTCTACGCCGAGTCCGACCAGGACGCGGTGATCACGAAGGAGCGCGTCGCGTTCTCGCCGACGCACCCCATCGCGTCGAACCCGACGGTCACCATCGGCTACAACATCGGCTGATCCCGTCGTTCAGTTGGGGGGAGGGGGACTCGCCTCTCCCCCCTGCGGAACGATGGAGGGCAGCACCATGCAGAAGACGAGTCTGAAGTACGTCGGGCCCAGGCCCTACAAGTCCACAGACCACGTCACCGGCGAGACCGTCTCGGTCGCGGCTGGCGACGTCGTGGCCCTTTCCAACGAGAAAGCGTCCCAGGTCCTCCGCGACTTCCCCGCCAACTGGCAACCCTTCGGACCCCTTTCCAGCATCGCCCCCGCGACGCCTCCGGCGCAGACCGCCCACGCGCCCATCGTCTCGCCCGAGGCCCCCGTCGTCCCGCCGGCGCCGCCTTCCGTCCCGGCCGCGCCCACGCCCGCCCCCGCCCCCGCGCGCGCACCTAAACCCGCGCCCCGCAAGAAGCCGGGCCGCCGATGAGCCTCGACACCGCCGTCGCCCTGGTGGCCGTCGCCGACGCGCGCACGGTCCTGAAGATCGCCGGGTCCAGCGAGGACACCGTCCTGGCCGACCTCATCAACCGGGCCTCCGCCTTGGCCTCCAAGTACGCCGGGCGGCAACTCGTCTCCACGCAGCGCACCGAGTACTACGACGGCGACGGGGACCGTCAACTCATCTTGAACCACCGCCCCGTCACGGCGGTCGCCTCGGTCTACATAGACGGGCTCCGCACCTTCGGCGCGGACACTTTGGTGGACAGCGCGGCGGACCTCATCACGGACGGCGCGGCCGGGATCCTCGAGCTCTGGAACAACGGCGGGTCCTTCACCAAGGGGAGGGCCAACGTCAAGGTGACCTACACCGCGGGCTACGTCGCCGGGTCCACCGTGCCCCACGACCTCGAGGAAGCGGTGCTGCTGATCGTGCAGCACCACTACAAGCGCATCTACCAGGACGGCCGGATCGGCCTGCAGTCCGAGACCCTGGACGACCGCACGCTCACCTACTCCCAGGACGCCATCCCGCCCAAGGCCAAGATGATCCTGGAACGCTACCGCGACGTCCTGTCGCCCGGGGGCGGCCATGCTTGAGATGCAGATCGACGGCGTCGCCAATCTCGCCAAGACGGGCCAGGACCTGGTGCAGGCGCGGGACCGCGTGCGGGAGCTGCTGTCCAAGGCCTCCCAGGACTTCGCCAACGACGCGACGACCACCATCAAGGAGAAGTTCCTCTCCGGCGGCCAGGACCACCTGAAGGTGCGGACGGGCCGGCTCCGCACCAGCATCCGATACCTCCTGGCCGAGCAGCCGACCGAGATCACCGTCACCTTCGGGTCGGACGTCCCCTACGCGGCCATCCACGAGTTCGGCGGCCGCACCCCGGCCCACGACATCCGGCCCAAGCGCCGGCGGTTCCTCCGCTTCGTGAGCCCCAACTTTTCCGGCACGGTGCGCCGCACCAAGTCCGGCAAGCTGGCCCGGCGCCAGGCCGAGGGCGCGGTCGTCTTCGCCCAGGTGGTCCACCACCCCGGCTCCCTCATTCCGCCCCGCCCGTTCCTGGGGCCCGGCGTGGCCGAGAACCTGCCGCGGCTGGAGAAGACCATCGGGGACGTCCTGGAACGCGCCGTCTCCGGGGCGTGGCATGGCGAGTAAGCGCGCCACCCTCCTGGCCTATTTGCGGGACACCGTCCTGGCCCAGATCGCCACCGGGAGCGGCTACAACTTCACCGTCGGGTCCGTGAAGCGCGGGGTCTACGAGATCGACGCGCTGCCCCAGTCGGCGCTGCCAGCGATCTGCATCGCCCGCACGATGGAGGACCGGAGCAACCTGACCGGGAACCAGTTCATCGGACGGCTCGAGGTCGTCCTGCTCGGCTACGTCAAGAGCGCCACCGGCGTCACGGGCACGATGGACGAGGTGGAGAAGTTCGTCGAGGACATCACCAAGGCCCTCGAGCAGGACCGCCTGCAGGGCGACCACGTCAAGTGGACCGAGGTCAAGCGCGTGGTGACCAGCGACGGCGACACCGACGACCTCGGCGTGTGCGCGATCACCGTCGAGTTCCAATACGTCAGCGAAGGGGTGAGCCCGTGAGCCAGAAGAAGGTCAAAGACAAGATGGTGCGACCCGGCGACTTCGCCGACAAAGGGCTCGGCCTCTCGGCCGCGCGGGACGAGTCCGCGCTCGAGCTGATCTGCGTCCAGGAATGCGTGATCCCCGGCGCCGGGCGGTTCCTCGCTGGCGCCAGCATCACCGACCCCGTCGTCATCGCGAAGCTTTTAGGCAGTCCGTGTTTTAAGCCAGCCCAGGAGGTTGAATAACCATGTCTCTCTACGGAAAACAACAGTTTCAATTCGGGCTCGCGCTCGAAAGCGTGCGCGGCACCGCGGAGGCATCGCCGGTCAAGTGGTACCCGGCGATGGACCCCGAGATCAAATACGCCCCCGCCCTCCTCGAGGACAACGGCCTACGCGGCGTCCGCGCGGACTTCGCGCCCGTCGCCGGCCGCAAGCTCGGCACCGGCAAGGTGAAGTTCATCCTGGACCCACAGATGATCGGCGAGTTCATGTACTCCCTGATGGGCGGCGTCGCCAGCGCGGAGTCGTCCGTGGTCCTGATCGACAGCACCAACAACAAGCTGGACTTCAACATTGGCGCCAGCCAGCTGACGGCCACCATCGCCAGCGCGTCCTACCCCATCGGCCTGACCCAGGCCGGGGCCGGGACGCTCTGCAAGGCGATCTACGACGCCATCGTCGCGGCCGAGGCCGTCGGCACCTACACGGTGACCTACAGCCGGTCCACGAAGAAGTTCACAATCACCCGGAGCGCCGGGACGCTCAACCTGCTGTGGAACACCGGGACCAACACGGCGACCAGCATCGCGGCGACCATCGGGTTCTCCACCGCGGCCAACAGCACGGGCGCGACCTCCTACACCGGGGGCACGTCCGTCGAGTACGCCTTCGCCCACACGTTCTCCCTGGGCACCGGGGTGCAGCCGCCGTCCTACACGTTCTTCCTCAACTGGGGCATCGACGTGAAGGTCTACAAGCGGTCCTGCGTCCAGGCCGTGAATCTGTCCGGCCCGGTCGACAACCTGATCCAGGTCGAGGTCGACTTCCTGTTCGAGTCGGAGGCGGCCAGCGGCAGCATCGGGTCGCCGTCCTTCCCGACGCAGCGGTACCTCTCGTTCCAGCACACGACCTACAAGATCGCCGGCTCGACGAACCAGGACGTCAAGGCGTGGACGCTCAAGCTGTCGAACCAGGCCAAGCACCGCCTCACCCTGGCCCAGGTCCAGCCCGCCCAGGACATCGTGGCGCCCGAGCCGTTCATGGTCGAGGGCACGCTCGACATCGACTTCCAGGCGGAGACGGAGCGGGCCAAGATGCTGGCCATGACGTCCTCCGTGCAGCGGATCCTGGTCGAGGGGTCCACCATCGGCAACGGCGTGAAGTACGCCGTGGACCTCCCGGTCACCGACGCCCGATACGCCGAGTTCCCCTTCGGCTACGAGAACAACCTGCTGGCGGCCAAGGTGAACTACAAGGGCTACCACGACGGCACGTCCATCATCCTGCCGGTGGTGACCAACCAGGTCGTCGCCTACGCCTGATGGACCTCGCGGGGGAGATCATGCGCACCACGCCCGCGGACGGCGCGCACCTGGCCGAGATGGCCTTGTGCGGCGTCCCGGCGGACGTGCGCCGCTACACCTTCTACGCCGCCTGGCGGGGGATCGTCGCTGACCGGACGGTCCCCCGCCGGCGCCGCGCCCCGCTGTTCCGCGCCCTTGTGGAGGCCGTAGAGATCGAGGTGGGCTGACGTGGCCGACAAGGTCATCCAGCTTTCCGTCAAGGTCAACTCCGACACCGGGGCGCTCGAGGTCCTGGGCGCCAAGTTCCAGGGCGTCTCGGAAAAGGCCAAGCAGGCCCAGGGATCCTTCTCCGGGCTGAAGGGGGAGGCCGCCGGCCTCCTCAAGCAGTTCCTCCCGTTCGCCACCACCGGCGGCATCATCGCCTTCTTCTCCAACGCCGTCCTCAAGTCCAACGAGCACGCCGAGGCCATGCGCCGCCTGAAGGGCGACGTGGACGCGGCGGGCCTGTCCTTCGACAAGAACAAGGACCAGATCGTCCGGTGGTCCGAGGCCATCCAGGCCGCGACCCGGTTCGACAACGACCAGGCCATCTCCTCTCTCGAGCGGTTCGTCCGCGCCACCGGCAACCTCGCCACCGCCATGCGGGCGTCCAAGCTGGCGATGGACATCTCCGTCCAGACCGGGAAGAACCTGCAGGAGTCCGAGCAGCTCCTCATCGACCTGATCGCGGGCAACGAGCGCGGGCTCAAGATGGCCAACAAGGAACTGGGCGCCTTCACCGGCGGGGCCCGGACCGCCCAGTCGGCCATCGACAACCTCCAGCGCACCTTGGGCGGCGCGGCGGAGAAGGAGCAGTCCTTCACCAAGGAGGCCAGCCAGACCAAGGCCGCCTTCGACGACTTCTCCCGGACCATCGGCGACGCCCTCGGGCCGGCCGTGGCCTTCGTCATGCGGCAGTTCACCAACCTCCTGAAGGTGGTCGAGTCCCTGGGCTCGAGCATCGCCGGGGTCTTCGCCGCCATGTTCGAGGGGTTCAAGGGCTTCGCGGCCGGGATGCTGGCCGTGACCACCGGCCACTTCTCCCAGGCCAAGGTGATCGCGCTCGACACCGCCAAGAACATCGAGGGGGTGTTCCAGAAGACCTCCGAGGACATGGACCACATCTGGGAGTCGCAGACCGACAAGCAGATAGCGGAGGCCTTGAAGGCCAGCAACGGCCGGATCGCCGTGAGCGTCCAGGGCGCCGAGGCCATGCACGACAAGCTGGCGGAGATCGAGGCCGAGATCCAGCAGAAGATGGCAGCGCTCGGCGAGGAGACCTTCGCCAAGAAGCGGCTCATGGACCAGGCCGAAATCGCGGCCGAGCGGGCCAAGATCGAGAAGGAGTTCAAGGACGAGGTCGACAAGAACGGCCGGATCGTGAAGGTCAACCAGGACCGGCAGAAGGCCCTGGACAAGCTCGGCCAGCTGGCGGTGAAGCAGGACCAGGAACGCACCCGCCAAGAGGTCAAGATCAAGACGCAGGGCGCGCTGGACATCGTCGACCTTTCCCTGCAGACCCTCAACATCCTCAACAGCATGGGCGACAATTCCACCAAGGCGGAGGTCGCTCGGGCCCGGGTGATCCTGGCCCTCGAGAAGGCCATCGCCATCGGGCGGATCTGGACGGCGGCCAGCTCGGGCAACGTGGCCGTCGACGTGGGCATGAAGATCGCCGGCACAGCCCTCGTCGTGGCCCAGTTCGCGCAGCAGTCCAAAGCCATCGGCGAGGCGGCCAGCCGGGCCAACGCGGGCACGGGCTCCATCGGCGCCGGCGGGTCCGAGGACGCCGGCGGGCCGGGGTCCGGCGTCTCGGGGATCTCCGGCGGCGCGCCTGGCGTGGGCGGCGGGCCCGCAACGGAGGTAATCGGCGGCGGGTTCGGTGGCGGGGGCGGCGGCGGGGGAAGCGGGACGACCGTCATCAACGTGGGCGGCGTCGTCGTCCAGTTCTCCGCGGACCACGTGGACCTCTCCGACATCGACGTGGTCGGGCAGAAGCTGGCCGAATACGTCCGCAGCGGCGTCGTGGGCGGCGTCGCGCTGGCGGTTGTCATGAAGAACGTCGGCGACCGCAACGCGGCCCGGGCGGTGTGACGTGAGCTCCGAACCCCTCCTCTTCACCAAGAACTACGTCGACGACGAGGCCTTGGTCACCGTCTCCCACGGCGACGGGTCCAAGGGCTACCTGTTCGACCGAGACCAGGACTCCAAGTGGACGACCTCCGGCGCCAATAGCGACGCCACCGAGGTGTCCGTGGCCGTGGAGTTCTACGAGAGCGGCGTCGCCGTGAGCCGGACCATCGACCGGATCCTCCTCATCAACCACAACCTGAAGGACTGGCACCTGGACTACTGGGACGGCTCGGCCTGGGTCCTCCTCCTGACCGTGACGGCCGACGCGCTCGGGAACACGCTCAAGACCCTCTCCAGCACCGCCACGACCAAGGTGCGCCTGCGCGCCACCGCGACGCAGATCGCGGACGCCGAGAAGTTCGTCGGGGAGATGGTCGTCTGCGCCCTCCTCGTGGATCCCGGACGCGACGTGGAGCCGGCCTACGCGCCACGGTGGCGGGAACTGACCGCCGAGCTGGTGATGGGCGAAGGCAGCCTGCACCGCGTCACGACGCGGTGGGCCCAGAACCGCGTCCAGCGGTATGAGGCCAGCGTCACCTTCAGCTTCCTCAACAGCGCCGCCCGCGACGCGCTCAAGGCCGTCCGGGACGACGCCGAGCCATTCCTGTGGTACCCAGAGTCCGTGACCCGTCCGGCAGAGATTTACCTGGTGTTCTGGTCCGCGCCCTGGGCCGAGAAGTACGTCTCGAGCTACAAGGGCGCCGGATCCCAGGTGACGATGGAAGTCCGGGAAGTCTGATGAAGACCGTGACCACCGCCCTGCGGCTGGCCCTGGCCCGGAACAAGGGAGAGGCGACGCGCGAGGTCTCCTACAAGCGGCGGTACTGGGACACGGCCGCGCTGGCCTACGTGTGGGAGGCGGCATGGACGGTGGTGAGCCGGGCCGACGTCGTGGCCGTCTCGCCCGTGACGGAGCAGCTGGACTCCGAGCAGCTCAACGAGTTCAAGGTTTCCAACGTCACGCTGACCCTGCTGAACACGGACAACCGCTGGCGCGAGGACAACCCCTTCGGCATCTTCGCCCAGGACAGCGGGTCGCCGGGCCTGCAGTACGACCCCTACTGGACCAAGTTCCGCGTGCGCGTGGGCATCCGCCTGCCCGACGGCTCGGACGAGTACGTCTCCCTCTTCAGCGGCGTGGCCGTGGAGTACACCTCCGCCAGCAACGACCAGGTCCAGGTCACAGTGCAGGGCCTGGAAAGCCTCCTGATGAACGCCAACGCCGAGGACGTCTCGACGACCGTGACGGAGGAATACTTCGCCGGCCCGGGGACCGTGTTCACCACGGCCAACCCGGGCGTCGGCGTCATCACGGAAGTGTCGGTCGCGGGGATCGCCGTCGCCGGCGGGGACTCCACCTGGAGCGCCTCTGACCTGGACGACCCCAACCTGGGCGCCACCGTCACGTTCCAGGGCAGCCAGTCCGCGGTGCGCATCACCTACAAGTATTGGCAGCAGAACAAGCGGATCGAGGAGCTGGTGCGCTCCCTGCTCACGGCCGCCGGGATCCCGTCGGTGGACCAGCTGGTCAGCCCGGTCGTGTTCTCCAACCCCATCCTGAACGCCATCGTCATCGACTCGATGGCGGACTGGCAGGCGGGCACGCCGACCAGCATCGACTACGCTGCGGTGCCGGGGTCCATCAAGATCGACATCACGGACCCCGCGAACTACTCCCTGCTCGACTCGTTCACCGACGGCAACTTCACGGCCAACCCTGTGTGGACGCCCCAGGGGAACATCTCGTGGAGCGTGACCGGCGGCGGCCGCCTGCGCTACGACAAGGGTGGTGTCACCAACATGGGCGTGATCTCCACGCCCGTCCCGCCCGCGCGGATCGGCCTGTGGAAGTGGACGATGAACGGCGTCGACAGCTCCTTCGACAAGGTGACCTTCGGGTTCAACGTGATGGGCTTCGTGCAGGACACCACCAACCCCTTCTACCAGTACTCCTTCAACGGGAACATGCTGAAGATCACGGCGCCGCCCTACTCCGGGAGCAGCAACCAGAAGTGGCAGCTCATCGTGGCGGACCAGGTGATCGCGCAGACGGACTACAACCTGCCGCTCCTGGCCTCCGGCGACGTGGTCATCAAGGTGATCGCCTACGGCAACCACACGTTCCAGGTGTACGTCGACAGCGTCCTGATCCTGCAGGGGTACTCCCCCCTCTACGTCGTCCCGAACTTCTTCGGCATCGCCACCGAGCAGGGCGCCTTCGTCCTCACGGACCGGGAGGTCGACGACATCTACGTGCCCAAGGCCCAGTTCACGGCGACGTGGGTCAGCCCGACCTACGACATGACGGCCGGCGTCATCACCATCGGGAAGCTGTTCGCGGACTACTCCACCGGCCTGGCCGAGACGGTGACCTTCGAGACGCGGACCTCCCCGGACGGCTCGACCTGGGACGCATGGACATCCATCGACGGGGCGGGCCAGGTGCAGTCCACGATCCGGCGGTACCTGCAGCTCCGCATCGTGTTCGGCCACAATTCCTCTCGCTACGCCGAGCCCATCGTCAACAAGGTCCGCATCGAGTACCAGACAAACGTGGCGACGATCACCCTGGCCAAGTTCACCGGCCAGACGGTCTACTCCGCCATCCAGGCGTTCGGCCAGTTCTCCAACTACGAGTGGGGCTTCACCGCCGACGAGGACTTCTTCTTCCGCAGCAAGGATACCAGCCGCCAGGCCGACGAGACCGTGGACCGCAAGGACATCCAGGCCATCTCCTCCCTGACGACCGGCTACGACAAGGTGTACAGCGAGGTCCGCGTGACCTACGGCAACTTCACCGCCGCCCTGAAGGCCACCGGGCGGCCGCCGCGAGACTCCCTGTCCCGGTTCAAGAGCCGCATCCTCGAGGTCAGCGTGACCGACATCGTGATCGGGAACGACTCCGACGTGGCCACCGGCGTCGCCAAGCTGTTCTTCAACTACTTTTCCCGGCCGCGACGGCGCCTGCGGGCCACCTGCCGCTTCCTGCCGCACGTGGACCTGTCGGACACCCTGCTCGTGAACTTTCAGCAGAACCGGCCCAAGAAGACCTGGACGATGGGCGACGAGACCGTCTCCCTCGGGGACCAGGACGCCAGCCTGTGGGGCGCCGGGGAGCAGCTGGTCAGCGACATGTACGCGAAGGTGATCGGGGCGCGGCACGACACGCAACGGTACGCCAGCGAGTTCGACCTTGAGGAGATCCTCCCATGAGCCTGCCCTATATCCTCGCCAACAACCCGGGCAACAAGCCGGACGCCGAGAAGTTCATGGCGAACTATTACTGGCTCCTGGCCATGCTCAAGGGGTCGTTCATCTCCAACGGCGGGTTCGAGGGGTGGGCGGCCGCGACGTCGTTCGTGAACCCGGCGGACGGCGCGGCGCTGGCCGACTCGTGGAAGCTGACCAAGGGCGGCACGTCGCCGGCCTCCGTCAACTTCGCCCGCGAGGCCACGATCAAGGACTCCGGCTCCTACAGCAACAAGATGAGCCCGACGGTGGCGGGCTCGAGCAACTCCTACATCCGGGTCTACCAGGACGCCCCGGTCCCCGCGCGGTTCTCCTCCAAGACGATGGTCTTCGGCGTCATGGTGAAGGCGTCGGTGGCCAACAAGTGCCGCATCTCCGTGACCGACGGCGTGACCGAGTCCACCGGCTCCTACCACTCCGGGGACGGGACCTGGCAGAAGCTGACGGTCGCCATCACCGTGAGCTCGGCGCCGGTCCTCATGCGGGTCTCCATCGACATGACGACGGACTTCACCGGGGACGTCTACGTGGACTCCTGTTTCCTGTACGCCATCGAGGCGGCCATGACGCTGACGGCGCAGCAGGCCCTGGAGTACTTCGGGCCCGACCAGGCCGGCACGATCACCACCGGGACCGTCACCCTGTCGGAGATCATCTTCGTGCCCCAGGCCACGGCCCCCGCGCTCGGGGTGGGGGTGATGTATTTGGACTCGACGTTCAACCAGCTCATGATCTCGAAGGACGGCCTCTCGTGGACCGTCGTCGCTTAAGGGGGAAACCATGAAACCGTTCCAGCGCTTCCTGCTCTGCACCGTCGCCGCCGTCGCGCTCCTCGCGCCCCGGCCCGCGCGCGCCGCCACCGGCGCCGCGGTGGACGTCACCACCAACACCGCCACCTACCGCGTCCCGGTCCGGCTGAAGAAGGGGCCGCTCTACGACGCCAAGGCGTGGGGCGCCGTCGGGGACGGGTCGACCGACGACACCGCCGCGATCCAGGCTATGTTCGACGCGTGCCAGGTCATCACCGGCTGCACCGCGTTCTTCCCGGCCGGGATCTACAAGATCTCCTCGCAGCTGACCTACACCGGCAACTCCATCGACGTCCTGGGCGAGAACCCAGACCGGAGCGTCATCAAGGCCTCGAGCGCGACACAAAACATCCTGCACTTCTCGAGCGGCGGGAACGGGAGCGTCCGCCGGATGGGCTTCTCCTACACCGTGTTCAGGTCGACCGGGTCGGCGATCTTCTTCGACACGTGGGGCAGCGCGCAGATCGAGAACTGCTCCTTCGTCGGCCAGTGGCTGTCCGTCCGGCTCGAGACGGCCAACTTCGTCGTGGTGAAGGACACCCTGATCCAGCCCACGACCGCCACGACCTCCGTCGGCATCCTGGTCCACGGCGGGATCGAGCAGACCCTGGACCACGTCACGATCAACGGCGACACCACGAACCAGCCCAAGGCGGGCGTCGAGATCACCAGCTCGGGCGGGATCTGGCTCACGCAGGTGGAGGTGAACCACGGCGGCATCGGGATCCTGATCGACCCGACGGGCACCGACGAGGTGAACCCCATCCACATGAGCCACAACATCCTGGACAGCAACAACTCCGGCGCGGGGATCAAGATCTCGCCGAGCGCCTCCGCGCGGGTGGGCTTCCTCAAGGCGACCAACGAGTCGTGGAGCAGTAACGGCGTCGTGGGCGGGGGCTACGGGATGGACCTGGACGGGGCCGGGACCATCGTGGATATCCGGGTTTCCAACTCCGAGATCGCCAACAACGGGAGCCACGGGGTCCACTACAACGCCGGGACGGACGTCCACTTCGTGGGGAACTCCATCATCGGGAACAGCCAGTCGTCCGCCAACACGTACTCGGACGTCTGGGTGGGCGCGGGGAACAGCAAGTTTTCTTTCATCGGGAACCGCATGGGGACCACGGCCGGCTTCGCCAGCACCAAGGAGAAGTACGGCCTGGAGATCGCGGCCGGCGGCGCCGACCAGTACCAGGTGATAGGGAACAACTTCTACACGACGAACACGGGAGGCTTCTCCGACGGTGGGACGGGAGCCAACAAGACCCTGTTCGCCAACATCCCCCAGGAGAGCAACGACTACCTGAAGATCTCGAGCGGGACCGTGACGGCCCTGCGCGCCGGGAGCGTGACGGACACGGGCCTGACGAGCGGCCGGCTGGCGCTGGTCAGCACTGGCGGCCTCCTGGCGGACTCGTCGGCGATCACATACTCGGGCGGCGCGCTGACGGCGACGTCCTTCGCGGGCAGCGGCGCATCCATCACGGGGATCTCCGGGAGCAACGTCAGCGGCGGGACCTTCGGCGCCGTCAACGGGTCCGCGATCACGAACATCAGCGGGTCCAACGTGTCGGGCGGGACGTTCGGAGCGGTGAACGGCTCGGCGCTCACCGCGCTGAACGCCTCCAACCTCGCCAGCGGGACGGTCGCCGACGCGCGGCTGTCCTCGAACGTGCCGCTTAAGGACACGGCAGCCACCCTGACCGGGGCCTACACCATCTCGGGCGCGACGAATGGGAACAATTGGCTCACCTTCACGGACACGACGCAGAGCTTTTTATGGGGCGTGCGTGGGGACACCAATCATGTGATGGAGCTCTACAACGCGACCGCTGGATCCGACGTGGTGGTCTTCACGACCACATCGCGCATGGGCCTGGGGACGGAGGCACCCTCTGCGCAGCTGCACACCACGTCGTCCGTGCGGTTCGCCAGCTTCGGCGCCGGGGCGGCCACCTTCGACGCCAACGGCAACGTGTCGTCGGTTTCCGACGTGCGCATGAAGGACGTCCAGTGCGACTTCACCAAGGGCCTGTCGACCGTCCTGCAGCTCAAGCCCAAGAACTACAAGTGGAAGGCGTCTACCGGGTTCGACACCGTCAACGTCTACACCGGGTTCGTGGCCCAGGACGTCGCGGCCGTGCTCCCCGAGGCGGCCTGGAAGAACAAGGATGGGATGTACTCCCTGCAGGACCGGCCCATCGAGGCCGCCCTGGTGAACGCGGTCAAAGAATTGTCGAAGAAGGTGGACGACCTCACGGCCCGCATCGCGGTGCTGGAGAAGAAGAAATAAAACGAGGGGGAAGGCCCGATGGAAAACGAGCAGGTGGTGAAGACGCTACTGGAGTTCCTGGTGAAGAACGCGCCGGGCTTCTTTTCAATGCTCGGGTTCATGTCGGCGATCCTCATGGTGATCGTCTTGCGACGGCCAGTCCTGCGCGTTTGGAAGAAGTGGTCGGGCAGCGGGGACTGCGAAGATTCAGGCGGACGGCGGCGGGACGACGCGATCATCGCTCAATTTTTGAGCGCGTACAAAGAGAGCGTGCAAATCGGGACGCAGGTCGCGCAGGAGATTAATAATCTCGCCGGGGCGATCAGAGAACAGGCGACAGCGACCAACCAGGGCTTCCGGGACACCCACCGAAAGCTGGACACCGTCCTGACAAAGCACGGGCATTAAAGAGGTCAGCGCCAGAAGTCGCTGACTTCCTCGTCGGGGATACTGAGCAACCGGACGCGGCCCGGTTCTTTCGGGGCGTCGTCTTTGATCTGGTCCAGGTCCAGTTCTTCGATGAACTCTTTCGGCACGAACCGCAGGTGGTTTGGTTCCATAAGATATTGGAAGCGCGATGGGTGTGAAAAGTTACAGGAAGAAAGGGGGCATCGTGGAGATCCCGTTCCTGCAGGCGAAATACTACCGGGCCGTGCCGCTCACGACGCCCCGCAAGGTGGACCTGGTCGTGCTACACTGCGCCGAGGTCGCCGAGTCCGCGGGTGGGGCCGAGTGGCTCCTGAAGTACTGCGCCGCCAACGACCGCGTCGCGTCCTGGCACTACGCCGTGGACTGCGACTCCATCACCCAGTCGGTCCGCGAGGCGGACGTCGCCTACCACGCGCCGGGCGCCAACGCCAACGGTATCGGCATCGAGATGGCGACCCTCGGCCGGCCGACCGCGGCCATGTGGGCGGACGCCTACTCCCAGAAGATGATGACCCTGGCCGCCTTCCTGACCGCCGGGATCTGCGCCCGCCACAAGATCGAGCCCTTCTTCGTGGACGCCGCGGGCCTGCTCGAGAAGCGGCGCGGCGTCACGACGCACGCCCAGGTCACCCTGGCCTTCAAGCAGGGGGACCACACGGACCCGGGCCCCGACTTCCCGGTCCACGACTTCCTGGCGAAGGTCAAGGCCCGGCTGGACGCCGGGAATTTTCAGCTGTGAGGAGGACGACGTGAAAGCTCCCGGCATCGTGAAGGGTTTCCTGTTCGACGAGTCCCGCAAGTTCGGGCTCGGGCTGTGGCTCCTGCTGATCGCGGTGGTGTTCTTCGCCAAGGCGATGCTGACCTCCGAGCAGTTCATGACGATGGTCATGGTCGTCGCGGCCCTCATCGGCGGCGGCACCCTGGCCGACACCTACCTGGGCAAGGCCCGGGACAAAGATGCTCCCCCTCCTCCTCCATCTGCGTAACCTCGGCTGGCGGCGTGCCCTGGCCCTGTTCGGTGGGGGCGTCCTACTGGCCCTTGCGCTCCAATGCTGGCGCCAGCGGCAGGAGCTGCAGCGGCTCCGGCTGGCCTACGACCACCCCAAGACCGTGGAGGTCGTGCGCGAGGTCCGGGTCCAGGGTCCCGAGCGGGTCGTGGTCCGGGTCGTGCGGGAGCCGAGCGGCCGGGTCGAGACCACCAGCGAGGTGACCCGCGGGCCGGTCGTGACCACCCGGGACGGCGCCAAGACGTCAGAGCCGGTGTTCGAACAGCCCGCCCGGACCTCCGGCTGGATCCTGGGCGGCGGCGCGGACGGCTGGACCCCGTACCAAACGAAGGACGTCGCGTTCTATGGGGGGTATCGGTTCGGGGGACGACTCGACATCTTGGGCCGGGTGACCGGGGCAGCCCGGGCCGGCCTCGTGATTCTGTGGCGGTTCTAATCGAAGGAGGCATCCATGCATTATGCAAACGGTAGGGCGGCGAGGGTCGGCGACATAGTCCGCGGCAAGGGATACAACTTCAAGCACGAGATCGTAGGGGCTTTGATCGAGGCCCACCCGGAGACGACGACCTGCAACTGCTCGGTCGCCTGCATCGGGGTCCGCAAAGACGCGCCCCTGCAGATGAAGGGCTGGGTCGCTTTCGATGCGGACGGGAAGCTCAAGGTATGGGACCGGCTCCCGGAGGTCCAGGTGAGCGTGGAATACGGCCAGCTGGACGCCTTCGTGGCCCTGGATCCAGACACCGGGGAAGTGCTGCCCCCGGCCTGACCCGCTTTAACCGCGCGTTCCCTCCGTGCGGGGCAACAGGCCCCCGCCCCGTTCATCGTCCGGGGCGGGGGCCCTCTTTTGTTGACGCCCAGGCTTTCAGGGGGTATACTTTCCGTATGACAAGAATGGGTCGGCCACTGCTCCCCAAGAACGAACGCCGGGATCGGATATTCATGCTCCGATTGAACCGACGGGAATTTGCCCATTTGAAGGAACTCGCTGGCGACCTGTCTTTTTCTGATTTTATTCGGCGCCGACTGCTCTTCGAGGAGACCGGCCACACACAACACGACCGCGCCGGGCTTTCATCTTCCAGGACATATCAAACCTGGGTGAGCATGATCAAACGCTGTGAAGACCCGAAGGTCCACGGGTACCAACATTACGGTGGTCGCGGGATCAAGGTCTGCCCCGAATGGTCCGCCAGCTTCCTGACTTTTTATCACGACATGGGAGATCGCCCAGAAGGCCTCTCCATCGACCGCATCGATGTAAACGGGAACTACTGCCCCGAGAATTGCCGTTGGGCCACCCCGGCCCAACAAACCGCCAACCGCCGTCCCAAAACCCCCACGAAATAAACCCCTTGCAATTCCCGACTTTCTGATATACAATAAGTCAGAGGGAAGGAGAAGAACAAGGAGGACGACGATGACGAAGATCGAATGCGCCACTTGCCACAAGCACCTTGGAGGACCCGCCGACGCGCCTGCGGCCCAGATCAGCCACGGCATCTGCATCGACTGCCTGAAGAAGCAGAGCCCGGGCGCCTACTTCTTCGGCCGCCGCCGGGCCCTGCAGGAGCGCCTGGCCGCCTTTGACCGCGCCCCTGGAGCGATGGACCTCAATGGGTTCTTCTTCGCACACGGGCGGGCCGCATGAAGACCTTCACGCCTTCCCGGCTGGTCATGGCCACCGACCAGGTCCGGCGGGACTTCCCCAACGCCCTGATGGCGGACGGGTTCAAGGCCACGGTCGAGGCCGCCGAGAGCGACGGCCGGAGCATCGAGGTCACCTTCATGGACGCTATCTGGGGCCGGACGGTCCTCGAGATGAAAGCGACGGTGCTCGGGTGAGCGCCCGCCGCGTCGTCGCCCTGGTCCTCGCCCTCACCCTCGCCGCCCGCCCGGCTTCCGCCGGCGTGCCCAAGTGGCTGGTCTGGGCCGCGCTCGGCGTCGCCGCCGGGGTGACGGCCTCCAACTACGCCACGAGCGCCCACCACCTGCGCGCCGAGGCCGACGCACTCCGGTACACGGTCTCGACCGGGGACTTCGAGGGCATGGCGGCCCCGCGCGTCGTCTTCGCGGTTCCAGACCTGACCTACCTCCAGCCGATCCGGGACCGGGTCATGGCCCAGGCAGCCAGCCTGGACAAGCGGGCGGATCGGCGGCAGCACGTCGCCACCGCCCTGGCCGTGGTGTCCATCGCTGCGGCCGGGATGACGATCACCACCGGCGCCCACAGCTTCATGGTGCGGCGCACGGTCCGCTTCGGCGGGCAAGGAGGCGTCCGATGAACGGTCCCGCGCTGGTCAAGGTGGAGTTCGAGAACGACGCCGTCCGGGAGCGGGCCGCGGGCCTGACCTCCTACACCCGCGACATCCTGCCGAGCGGGCGGTGCTGCTGGATCGTGCCGCTCGAGAACCTCTCCAAGATCGCCCAGGAGCTGGCGGGCGAGGGCTTCACGGTGAAGGGTCACCTGGAGGTGTACGGATGAACTTCACGACCGTGGACCGGATCCGTGGGCTGGTCGAACACATCAAGGCCGACGCCCGAAAATTCGGCGTTCTTTCAACCGGCGAGAAGATCGCTGTGGCTCTGGTGATGAACCGGACGGACTGGCTCAATGAGGCGGGCTGGCCTTCGGTCCTCGAGGCGGTGGAACGCCTTGGGCCCGAATGGCTGGCGGCAGCGCTGCAGGTCCAGAGGGATCTCGAGTGACCGCGCGCGAGGCGGTCCGCCGGCGCGAACTGAACGACGACCACAACGCCATGATGACAGAGGCCACCGCCATCTACAACGCTGTCCCCTGGTCCCTCGGCAAGCAGGACCTGGCCCGCAACCGGGCGGAGATCGCCGAGGCC